>JBCCRH010000054.1:0-20071 GCA_039208045.1 Bacteroidota bacterium | reverse complement strand
CTCGTAAGTGATGGCATCACCGTAGGGACCTAGATTTTCTGAATTGACTGCATAAGAGTCATCATAAAATGGGTTGGCGTGCTGGATTTTGATGGCTACTACCCTTGGGAAATCAGGGCCCGTCCAGGTTTTATAAAAGTCGTAGGCTTCTTGATCGACAAAGCGGTTATAGCAATCTACTTGGAAGCGACTGCTGTATTCGCAGGGCTTGGTGGTATCGGGTGGGGTGGTGCTAAAGCCGCCAAAGTCACGCGGGAAGTGTCCGTGCATGATGGCGAGCGGGTACTTTACGTCAGTGCGTTCGTCGAAGCCTTCCGGCAAAAGGACGTGCGCGCCGAGGTACATCGGGCGACCCCAAAACTCCGTGAGGAGCTTGCTCTGAATTTTGATGTGCTTAATGTATTTGGTGTCCTTTGGCTCTTCGATGGGTGGAATTTTCTGATCTAGAGTGATGGCAACAGGCGAGCTGGCTTTGGTTGTTAGTTCAATTTCCATCGGTTGATTATACAAGTTGCCAGGCGCACGATTCCATTGCTGCCCTTCCCCTCGGTCCATAGGCATTTTGACCGTATGGCCATCACCTCGTTGGAAGGTTTCGTATCGGTGGAGCAAAGCCTGCACATGGTATTTACCGGAAGGCACCTCCCCCAAAGAACGGATAGGATAGCCAAAAGCATCAAGTGGAAAATCCCGGCTCGTCCCTGGTGCCCAGCCCTCTACGTCTGTCCCGAAGGCCAACTGCGTGTTGGGGCCATCTTGAATCTGAAACCGAGGCTCTGCCTCCTGATTAGTACTAAGCATCAAGATCAGCCGACCATCCAAAGGCTCGTCCGATGCACCTTCAGGAAGGAGCACCGAAAAGGTAGGGCCACTAGCCGAAGACGCCGGGCCATTTTGCTGACAAGCACCCAAAAAAAGAAGCGTGCACAGCAGCAGTGAAAAAGTTAGGTATTTCATTTCAAGTTGTTTTTAGGAAGATAGCAATTGTATGGCGAATTGTAAAATTCAACTATTTTTGCAAGGCCTTGTTAGGTGGCCATATTGAAGTCGCCCGGGGCAAAACAAACAACTGGAAAAATGAGTATACAAAAGTGGTTCCTAATATCGCTGTCGATATTGGGTGTACAGGCTGTTTGCTTGGGGCAAATGAGCACTACCGATCGGTCGATCTACCTAAAATCGCTGCAAGGCGAGATTACCCTGGATGGCAAACTTGAAGAAGCTGCCTGGTTCACGGGGCGCCCCGCCAAAGACTTCTGGCAGTACTTTCCTACCGACTCGGTCGCCAATAATCCACAGACGGAGATTTATATGACTTATGATGATAAGTTTTTGTACATCGCCGCCAAGTGCTACTCTGCTCAAGATGACTATGTGGTGCCTAGCTTGCGCCGCGATTATCGGGCCGGTGGAAATGACAACATCACCTTCCTCTTAGACCCCTTTCAAGACCGTACGAATTCTTTTGTTTTTGGGATGAATCCCCTAGGCGTGATGCGAGAGGCGCTTATCGCAAATGGCGGGCGCAATGGCGGGGACTTTGATGAATCTTGGGATAATAAATGGAAGGGAGTGTCGCATATAGGAGAAGGCTTTTGGTCGTGTGAGTTGAAAATTCCGTTTAGTACCCTGCGTTTTAAGGCGGGGGAGCGCAAGTGGTTTTTTAATAGCTATCGCTTTGATACGCAATCGGGTACACGCTCCACTTGGGTGCGTATTCCGCAGAATCAGATCATTATGAGTTTGGCGTTTATGGGGGAGATGGAGTGGGAAGAAGCACCTAAGCGGCCGGGGACTAATATTTCAGTGATTCCCTATGTGGCGAGTGGTTTTAACCAAAATTATGCCGAAGGTAGCCCAGAAGACTTCGACTTGGCGGCGGGTGGCGATGCCAAGATCGGGATCACCTCTGGCCTCAACTTAGACCTTACTTACAATCCTGATTTCTCCCAGGTAGATGTAGATCGGCAAGTCATCAATACCGATCGATTCGAGATATTCTTTCCCGAACGGCGGCAATTCTTCTTAGAAAATGCCGATTTGTTTAGCCGCTGGGGCGAGCAGACCATCAACCCCTTCTTTTCCCGCCGTATTGGCTCGGCTCGGGTTATTGATGAAAATGGCGATGAATCGACCATCGGAAACCCCATCACCTACGGTGCCCGCCTAAGCGGAAAGCTCGACAATAACTGGCGCTTAGGACTTCTGAATATGCAGACCGAGCGCGACGATGAGTTTAACCTACCGAGCTATAATTTCACAGTAGCTGCCATACAACGCAAGGTATTCAGCCGCTCCAATGTGGGCCTTATTTTTGTGAATAAGCAGGCTACTTCTGATACTGATAGTGCAGGGTTTTACTCTCCCTACAATCGAGTAGCGGGTATCGATTACAATATCGCTTCTTCAGATAACCGCTGGGTGGGGAAGGTCTTTTATCACCAAGCCATCACCACGGAAGACGAAAACGAGAAGTTTGCGCATGGCGCTCGCCTAGAATATCGGGTACGCCCTTACAGCATCAGCTGGGAGCATCAGTACGTGGGCGAGGGCTTCGAAGTAGAGTCTGGTTTTGTGCGTCGGCGCAATTTCTTTCGCATTAGCCCGCAGGCCCGCCTTTTCTTTTATCCGAGTCGGGGCTCGATGACGGAGCACGGGCCCGGGGTGCAATTCACCATGTTCACCCGCCCGGGCTTTGGCCGTTCTGATCATCGATTGGAGCTATTCTATAATATTCAGTTCAAAAATACCGCCAGATTCAGAGTGACTCTTCAAAACGAATATATCCACCTGTTCGATACCTTTGATCCGACACGCACCGACTCCAATGAACTTCCCGAAAATTCGAATTACACCTATTCTTCTATTCGCGCTTCCTATACCTCCGATCGCCGTAAAGTATTCAGCTACGAGCTACGCCCTAGCATAGGCCAGTTCTTCAATGGCTACCGCGCCAGCTTGCAAGGCAGCTTTAACTATCGCTATCAGCCTTTCGGCCAAATTGCGTTGAGCTACAGCTACAGCTATATCGATCTTCCTGATCCTTATGCGACTGCCAACTTATTTCTGATCGGCCCTCGTATTGATCTTACGTTTACTAAGAGCATTTTCTTGACGACCTTTATCCAGTACAATAGCCAGGCAGATAATGTGAACATTAATACGCGCTTTCAGTGGCGCTTTGCGCCTGTTTCGGACTTCTTTTTGGTGTATACGGATAATTATACTTCGGATGCTTTTACTATCAAGGATCGTTCGATTGTGGCGAAGTTGACGTATTGGTTGAATCTTTGAGGGAGGGGGATGGGTTTGGGGGTTGAGGGGTTTAAGGGTTTGGGAGTTTTGGGTTTAGAGTTTTGGGTTTTAGATTTTAGATTACGGTTATATATTGTACTTCTTACGCCACTCCTCTGGCACCTCTACAATATCTGCGATATGCTCCATTAGCCATGCTCGTACTTCCTTAGAGACGTAGCACTCTGTGCAACAAATCACCATCTTAGGTTTGTTGTATGAAACCAAAAAAGTATAAACGATTAAACCTTAGTAACAGCCAAAGAATAAGTTCCGCATTTTGGCAAGGGGATTTTGCTCTAAGACAAGGCGAAAAACGCAGGCGATGCCTTAGCATCGACGAGGCTTTTTAACGCAGTATTGGAGCAAAAGAGCCAGCCATAAATCGAGAAGTTATTTTTTGACTGTTACTTAACGAAAGAGTCATTATACAAACACTTTTAAAAATATACAATGAAGCTCCTAAAAACAAAAATCACAACTTTACTACTATTACTACCAATAATCCTATTGAACGCTCAAGGGGAAATGAAATCTGTTGAGGGCTATTCACCTAATATTGGTATGATGGTTTATATGTTGGAAGATTTAAAAGACAGAATTACTCAACAGGTTAAAGATTTGGATCAATCACAAGTTGATTTCTTGTATGATGATAGTGCTAATAGCATAGGAGCGCTTATCATGCATTTGGTATCTACAGAATTTTATTATCAAACCGCAACATTGGAAGATCTAGAATGGACAAAAGATGAGTCAACAGAACTAGGTGTTGCAGGTGAGCTCAACGAAAAAGTAAAAAATATGCTTAGAGGCAAGCCGATTAAGCATTATTTAGATTTATGGGATAAAGTCCGTAAAAGAACCTTAAAAGAACTTAAAACCAAAAATGATGATTGGTTTGCTTCAAATATAGAAGATGGACTCAATTACCATTATATATGGTATCATGTTATGGAACATTCTGCTAATCATATGGGGCAAATTGCAACAATAAAGAATAGATTACCCAAGTAAAATCTAGATTTGGATAAGAATAAAAAGCAATTGGATTACGGCTATATATTATACTTCTTACGCCACTCCGCTGGCACTTCCACAATATCTACGATATGCTCCATTAGTCATGCTCGCACTTCCTTAGAGATGTAGCATTCCGTTCGGAGGCATTGGAATAGTCTTATTTTTGTTTTGAAGTACTTTTCTAATGTGCTAAGGTCAATGTCAGTATCAAGGGCATGGGCAATTCCTTATCGGCTAATTCCTTTAAGGAAATGAAGATGGGAATTTTTTTATCTGCTATATCTGAGGCTTTCTGGATACTTCGGAGCGCGAGGTATTTCAAATAGCAGGATATTGACTCGGATATACACCTCATCCAAAGGCACTTTATCGCTCATGCCAAATACGCGGAGATAGTTGCAGGCTTTGTCTATTTCCTGAGCGTATGTTTCAGCTACTTGTTTGACCTTTTCCATAGTCGTTTCCTGGGCACTTTTACTGTCTAAAATTGCCGCGACTACCTCTTCCGGAAGGCCAGTAAAGAAAAGGGCTGCTAACCTGTGGAGATCAAAATGATGGTTGTGGATTGGCATATTGGTTTTTTGCGTTAACTATGAATTTAAGCATTTTAAATAATTCTAACACCACGCATTGCACCAGTTCAGCAACCCAAAATCCAAAACTCGGCACCCAAAACCCAAAACCCAAAACCCGTCCTCAACCCCCTCGTCCTCCATCCTCCCAACTCCCCCGTCCTGCCCGATCACTCCTCCCTCCCCACATGCGACACCTGCTCCTCCTCCAAAATCGGCATACGGCAATAGCGCAGAAACAGCTGCACCGTAGCTAGGACATCTTTTTCGCAGTAGAGCGCGATGCGATCCAGTTCATCCTCTTGCCAGAAGACGCGGCCGACTTCGCTGCCGTCTATGTCGTCTTTGGGAGAGGGGAAATCGAGGATGGCGGCGAGGAGTTTGAGGGAAGTGTAGTTTTTGTAGTCGCCGAACTTCCAGAATTCTAGGGTGTCGAGGAAGTGCTTGGTTTCCCAGGGTTTTTTGCCTGCAATTTGGAGGGGCTTGGGGAAGGGGAGTTGGTTGATGACCAGGCGGCGGCAGATGTAGGGGATGTCAAATTCTTTGATGTTGTGGCCGCAGAAGTAGTGGACGTTGGGGTTGTTGTAGTACTGTTCTACTAGTTCGCTAAACTCAGTGAGTAGTATCTTTTCGTCTTTATTGGCGAATGATTTTAAGCGGACGTGCAGCTGCTTGTCGCTTTTATTTCTGCGGACTACGCCGACGGAGATGCAGACAATTTTTCCAAATTCGGCGTAGATGCCGGCTTTTTCGGGAAATAATTCGGTGGCTATTTCTTCGGTAATTTCTTCGGCGGGTTTGCGTAAGATTTGGCGGCATTTTACTTGCCACAATTGCTGCAAAGGAGGGGAGAGCTCTTCATAACTACTTACGACTGATACGGTTTCTATATCTAAAAAAAGGACTCTGGCGATGTCTACATTCTCAAGCATGTGTATTCTTTTTGGACACCAAAAAATAGGGATACCAAGGTTAAAAATATTAATTTTGTTAACAATCGAGGCAATTTTATAAAATTGCTTGCCGTTTTGTGTGGTATCTATACTGTACCAAAGTAGTTTGAAAACCAAGTTGTGTTCGGTATACTCTCATGGTAAAATTTTAAAACAAAACCTTAAATCATTATGTCAACGAACAGTTCAAGTCCAACTCCATCTTCAAAGCCAGACAATTCTAAACAACGGATCATTGCTATTGCAGCAGTTATCATTGTGGCTTTACTGGGGGTAAATGCCTTTTTGCTGGTCAGCAAAATGAAAGACAGCAAAGAGAAGACAGAACTGAACGCCCAGTTAGATGAATCACAACAGTTAAAAGCAGAATTAGAAGAACAGTACTATGAAGCGCTTGGCGAATTAGAAGAAATGCGCGGCAGCAATGAAGAGCTGAATGCCCTGATCGATCAGCAAAAAGAAGAGCTGAAAGGACAAAAAGATCGCATTGCATCTTTAATCAAAGATTCTAACCAGCTAGGAAAAGCGCGTAAAGAAATGAAGCGCCTTTCGGCAAAAGTAGATCAGTACTTAGCTGAAATCAATCAGCTTCGCCAAGAGAACGAAGAGCTAACGGCTCGCACTTCTCAACTAACGGAAGAGAACGAAAGCCTTACTTCTAACCTAGATCAGCAATTGCAGCAAAACGAAGAACTCAATATGGCAAAAGCTGAGTTGGTAAGCGAAAAAGAAAATCTGGAAACCGAAAAAGCGGCGCTTTCTGCCAAAGTAACAGAAGCTTCCGTAGTGAAGGTGAACGAAATTGAGGTGAAAGGGTACATGAAAAAGAGCAGCGGCAAATCAGTACGTCGCCGTAAAGCTAAGAACATCGACCAGCTACAAGTTTGCTTCAATACGGAGGTGAATGATGTGACAGAAGCAGGTAAAGAAGAATTCTACATCCGTATTATCGAGCCTTCTGGGCAGACCATGGCCATTGAGGGCTTGGGTTCTGGTGTACTAGCACGTACGGAAGGTGGCGACGAGGTGCGCTACACTGCCATCAAGGAAGCAAGCTACAATCGCGAAGCAAAGAACCTCTGCTTAAACTGGGCGCCAGGCACACAGTTTATGGAGGGCAACTACCAGGTAGAAATTTACAATAAAGGCTACTTGGCAGGTAAGGGAGACTTCCGCCTGAAGTAACCGATTGATACGAACTATGTAAATTAAATAATACGCCGAGTGGGAAACTTCCTTACTCGGCGTACTTGTTTGCAATCCAAACAGGCACATGACAAACCAATTACAAGTTGGTCTGTTAGGGTACTAGATTTGACATCGTGCGTGTCACTTTTGGTGAACCAGTTATGGCAGAAGAAAAAGAACAAAAAGAATTTATTAATCCTATTGATCCGGATAAGATTGCGGAAAATCCCCACTTGCTGCCCTATGCGCACACTGTGGGCGGAGCAGTCATTAAGCCTATTGATAAAGGACGAGTGAAAGGCCGCGCAGTAAGTGCGATGTACGAACAGACGGACTTGCAGCTCGACCAGATCAAGCAGCAGATAGAGCTATTAGCACAGCAAGCAAAGTCAATTCATGATCGGGTGCAGATATCAGAGCAGATTTACGGGGCAGAGATGAACTTTGAGCCTTTGATTAGCTTTACCTACCATCTGTATCGGCGCTCTAATGGCAAATATGTTTTATCGATGGTGGGGCCAAAAGAATGGGGGCTCAATTCGCCCTATGAATTTGTGGCTACCGTGAAAATGCTAGCGGATCATACGTGGGAGATTTTGGAAAAATCTTCAGAAATATTTTAACATGACAGCTATCAAGTACTGCCTTATCGTTTTCTTGGCTTTCTATAGTGCTGATTCAAAAGTAGCGTGGCTTACTCCATTAGAGCACGATTTTGGGGTGGTACAGCATAATGAACGGGTGAGTGTCGCTTTTGAGTTTAAAAATATCAGTGCCGAACCTATCATTATCGATAACGTGCGTACCGAATGTGGCTGCACCGCTCCCGATTGGGTAGAAACCCCTATCTTACCCGACTCCATCGGAGTGATCAATCTCGAATTTAGTGCCAAGAAAAAGGGCTATTTCGAAAAAAGAACCAAAGTGTACTTTAGCGGCCAGCGAAAAGCCGAAAAATTGGTCATTCTAGGAGAAGTAGTGGAGGAATAATTAAGCTTCCGCCACCACCGGCAAATCTGCCCGCACACTTAATAAGCTCCCCAAGTGTAAGAAGAGCGTACTCGTAGTAGCTTCAACGGAAAGTACCTCCTTTTTAATATCCTGAAGCATAGAGTAGTACAAGTTTTGGGCTTTCCAAAAATTGAGGTCTACTTTCAGCTCTTTCAAGATTTCTAGAATATTGACTAATTGAACCAGCCTTTCTTGCGGTATTTGCTGAGCTTTGAGCACTTGCAGCTCGGAAAAGATGCGTTCACTCACCGCTAATTTAAAGCCTTGCACATCGGTAAGCTTCACTTTCCACTTCTTCAATTCATTAGCCAGGCGCTTAAACTCGCGGGTATTAGATAAATTACCGCTATTGAAATACTCTCGGAGATCATTATTGATAATAAACTCTACCGCGCTACTGTAGGCAGCAGGAACCGGAATATCGCTCTGCGCAATGCCCGTCATCAGCTGGTAGTTATCATTATAGATTTCGCGGAAAGCCTTTTCAACTTGATCGAGGCTTTTGTCAGTGATCTGCTTTAGAATTTTTCGCTTTTCATCTCTAAAGAGGTGCCAGATGGTATACTTCTCTGACGCGAAATAGGACTGCATGTGCCCAATGACTTCGCCTAGGTTGGTACTAAAAAAGGCCAACTTCAACTTCTCTGCCATTTCCTCGAATTGATCTTCAGACATATTGATCGAAATATTACCAATAATATTCTGCTGCCCCAGGTAGAGCACTGCAAAGCTGAAGTGCTTTTCTGAACGCGTAATTTTCGATTTGATCATAGTCTTGCCGTAGGCAAGCATTTGGTTACCGGCCTCATAGCGGTGAAACTGCTTGCTTTTGGCGATGTAGTTGAAGAATTCTAATTCTTCTGGATACTCTTCAAAGAGCGAAGAAGCCGCATAATGCATACCCACCCGCACAAGATCGACCCGCGCAGGCGTCACATTTTTGAGGTAACTCACTGATCCATCCTTGTGGATGTTACTAGGGGTATTTTTAAGGCGCTCTAAAAACTCAGGGTGAAAATCGAGGCCGGATACCTGATTGGCGTAGTAGATGGCGCGGTTGGCATACTGTAGAATTTGGTCCGTTTCTATGCCCGAGATTTCATTGAAGAACCACCCGCAGCTGGTAAACATCAGCATGGCATGGCGCTGCATCTCCATCAGCCGGAACAAATCCGTCTTTTCCGCTTCTTTTAACGGACGTATAGCATGGCGCTCCACAAAGGCATCTTGTGAGGCAATCGTCCTATTAAGTAAGGTATTAATATAGTCATTACGAGCACTCCATACATCCCGAATATATTTGCCCGCCATTTTTTCATAGATTGGGATCAGCTCATCCCTAAGCCAATTGAGCGTATCCCGCAGGGGCTTTCGCCAACGCTGGTCCCAGCCTGGCTGCCCTCCCGTGTGGCACCCACAATTCGAGCGCCAGCGCTCCACCCCATGCACACAGCTCCACGAGCTATTTTCATGGATCTGAATCTCGTAGGTGGGTGGGAACTGCTCCAAGAAATCTCCATAATTAGTAAGGGTTATTCCTGGGTGATCCTCCAAGCTCTGAATGCAGTCCGCTAGCGCCATCTCGCCGCGACGATGGTGATGGCCATAGCTTTCTCCATCCGTAGCGATATGTACCAGCTGAGGCTCCGAACGATTATCAAAGGCATTGATAAATTGCTGCGCAAAATGCTTACCATTATTGAGAAGGCCATCGAACGCCACACCTTGCGCGATACCACCGTGATAAAAGAACACGCTAATCGTTCTGCCGGAAGGCAAATTGACAAGATACGGGCGTCGGCTATCCACACTATCATGCGGTAGTTGATGCCAATGCTTCTCTCCAACTCTTCTAACTGCTTTAGCTTGGCGTGGTGCTAGGATGGTGTACTTTATGCCGTATTGTGCTAAGACTTCTAGGGTTTCTGTGTCTACTGCTGTTTCTGATAGCCAAATTCCCTCCGGTTTTCGCTTAAAGCGGTATTCAAAATCTCTGATGCCCCACATCACTTGTGTCTCCTTATCTTTCTGATTAGCAAGGGGCAAAATCAAGTGGCTATGCACTTGTGCAATAGCACAGCCGTGGCCATTGTATAGCTCTTGGCTTCTTTTGTCGGCATCAAGAATGGCTTGGTAGGCTCTAGGGTCTGCCAGTTCCATCCAGGAGAGTAGGGTGGGCCCAAAATTGAAGCTAATCTTGGTATAGTTGTTCACGATTTTGATGATCTGCTGGGCATGATCTAATATGCGCGCAGCGTGATTGGGAGAGTAGCACTCAAAGTTGATGCGCTCGTTCCAATCGTGGAAGGGAGCGGCAGAATCTTGCATTTCTACTACCTCTAGCCAAGCATTTTCTCGGGGTGGTTGATAAAAATGGCCATGTATACATACATATTTTTGTTGGGCGCCCATGTCGTCTAATATTTTGAATAGTTTGTGCTCATTACCACCCAAAATACGACTATTTGCTAAATAGTGTACATTTTACAATAAGTTATGAGCAGACAATTAAAGCACAAAACGGATTTTTTAAAAAAAAGTTAACTAGAGCAGTTCTGTAATTGGCTGGTATTGAGTATTTTTATTACAGCCAATCAAAAAAGCACAAAAAAAATGGTGCGGTTTGCAATATTGCAAGATTGAAGGGCGTTTCACAAACGAGGAATTACGATCCCTACATTTTACTTAGAGCCATAAAGAGTAATAACTGGGGTTTAGTTTTTCCGAAAAGTGTAGTAGGTCGTTCTGCTGCGCTTTTCTTTTTTGTATGTTTGCGCATGCGAATAAATCCTTTTCAAGCTGTACTCCCTGAGCTAGAGCTCATCACTTCCGCTGATTCCTTTTTTGATACGGTAAAGGAAGAATATCCCGATTATTTCAAGAGTGGTTTTTTTAACAAAAATGCACAAGAAGCGCTCTATGTCTATCAGATCAGAACGCTTGGGCGTGCTTACACGGGCCTCATTGCATGCACTGCTATTCAGGATTACCTGGAGGGGCATATTCGAAAGCACGAACAAACGTTGGCTGCCAAAGAGCAAAAGCAGGTTCAGCTGCTACTGGGCAGGAGGGCAACGGTGAAGCCGATACTGCTTACCTATCCCGCTCAGGCGTCTATCAATGCCTGGACTGCTCAGTATATTGAGGGCAAAGCCCCTTTTATGCGTTTTCTTTTTGACAACGACCAACAAGAGCACCTACTGTGGGAGGTTGCTGAAGGAGCTGATATACAGCATTTACAGCAGCTTTTTGCGAAAGCAGTACCGCACACCTACATCGCGGATGGCCACCACCGCACGTCCACCACTGCCTTGATGTTTGAGCGAAAGCAAGAAAAAGTAAATGAAGCTGCCTTCGATCAGTTGTTGTGCGCTCTATTCCCAAGCACAGACATTGAAATACACGATTTTAATCGTATAGTGGATGGGCTCAATGAATTGCCAGTAAGTGTATTTATGGCTAAACTATCTCGCCTATTTGACATTAAACTACTGAAGAACGGTCGCAAGCCAAGCAAGAAGTTTCATATCCATATGTATCTTCAGAAGAATTGGTTTCGGCTGAAATGGAGGTCAGAAGTGCTCAAGCGCTACCAAAAAAAAGCGGTAGTACTCGATACGCAACTGCTAGATGAACTGGTGCTCAAGAAGATTATCGGTATTAAGAATGTGCGAAACGATTCGAGGATACAATACGTGGAAGGGCCTAAAGGGACGGTAGGAATTGAGCGCAAGGTGAATAAGTCGAATACGCAAGTTGGATTCTGTCTGCCGCCAGTGAGCTTGGAGGAACTTATTGAGTTAGCCGATGAAGGGAAGGCCTTACCACCTAAGTCCACCTGGTTTGAGCCGCGCATGAAAAATGGGCTAGTTGTAAAAGATTATTAAAAAAGATGGAACACTCAGGAAAGGCAGATTTGGCACTGATGGGTGGGAGTATTCCTCCCTGGTTGTTTGAGCGTATGGTAAAGCTCAGCTTGGGGATCGTGGAGGCTATTTTGGTGGAGCATGGCCCAAAAGGCTTTCTGAGTCGACTCTCCGACCCCTTTTGGTTTCAGAGCTTTGGAGCGGTCATTGGGATGGACTGGAACTCTTCGGGGGTGACTACTGCGGTACTTCGTGCCTTGAAAATCGCACTCAACCCACATGCTCATTCCTTGGGCTTGTATGTATGTGGTGGAAAAGGCAAGCATTCTATCAAGACGCCCCAAGAGCTAATGCGTATTGGCGATCGGACGGGCTTGGATGGGGCGCAGTTGGCGCGTTGTAGTAAGCTTAGCGCAAAAGTAGATAATACCGCCATTCAGGATGGTTTTCAGCTGTACATTCATAGTTTTATTGTAAGTAAAGATGGCGACTGGACGGTCATTCAGCAGGGGATGCGTCCGGAGGATCGCAGCGCACGTCGGTATCACTGGCATTCTGAGGGCATCGATTCGTTTATCGTGGAGCCGCACAAAGCAATTTGTGGGGAGCCTCAGGGGCAAATACTCAATTTGGTCGATCAAGGCGCCACCCCAGCACAAGCAGGCATTTTAGGCTTGACCAAAGAAAAACCAGTGCACATCCTAAACGAAGTGCCCAAAATGCAGCTCCCCAAATACTGCGATATTAAAGCCAAAGATGTCGATCTAAAACGCCTGGGGAGTATCCTCTGGCTCGCGCAAGAACAAGAAGTGAATGGTTTTGAGGAGCTGCTACTACTCAAAGGCCTCGGCCCGCGCACCCTGCAATCGCTAGCTTTAGTAAGTGAAGTGATTCACGGCACCCCCACCCGCTTTAGCGATCCTGCCCGCTACTCCTTCGCACATGGCGGTAAGAGTGGCAAACCGTTCCCTGTTCCGACTCACGTGTATGACGAGACGATCTCTACGCTAAAATCTGCTGTGGAACGCGCTAAAATTGGGCAAACCGACAAGCACCAAGCTATCGCTAAGCTCAGCGAGCTAGCCCAGCGCGCAGAACAGGGATTTAGGCCCATCGAAAAATTAGACAAGCTGCTGGAAAAGGAGCGAAAGGAATCCTGGAAATATGGCGGGCGAACTGTAGATGGTTTCGCCAAGCCCAAGGACGATCCACAATTAAGACTTTTTGACTAATCAAACAACTCATCGAGCTGGCTTTCTGTATCCTGCTCAAACTGCTGGCGCAGCGTAGCGGCTAGCTCTGGGAAGGCCGCTTGGTCGTAATTGGCTTGGATAGCTCCCTTTTGCAAAAAGCAAATTTTTTCACAAGAGCGCGTCAAGGTTTCTAAGATATGGGAGGAAATTAAGATGGTTTTACCAATCTGCTGAAGCCGAGCAAGCACCGAATACATGCGCTCCACGCTTTCTAAGTCTAGTCCGTTAAAGGGCTCGTCCAATAGGAGGATCGGCTTATCCAGCGCGATGATACCAAGAATGGCTAGCTTCTTTTTCATACCAGTAGAAAAAGAAATCGCAAATTGTTGAAGGGGCAGTTGAAAGATCGCATTCCACTTTTCTATTGGAAAGTTGGGGTTCTGATGAGCGCACAGTTGGAGGTACTCGCGGGCGGTGGTGTAGGGCATAAAATAGGGGTGGGTCTCTAGATAGGCCACTTGCTGATGCGCTAGTGTAGCTCCTTGCCATTGTAGGTGTCCACTAAATGGTTTTTTGTGCCCAAGAATGGTCTTGAATAAGGTGGTTTTGCCCGCGCCATTACTACCCAAGATGCCAAAAGTAGCCTCCGCAGGAACGTCCAACGAAAAATCCTGAAGCACCATCTGATCGCCATAACCAACTTGTAATTTCTGAATGTGGAGACTCATAGCTGCTTATTTTGGAAAGTAGTAGTGCAATTGTTGTGTTGCTCGGCGGTAATAACGCCACAAAAAGTAGCAAGAGACGGGGAGAAAAAATAGGCTAAAAAAGCCTAAAAGAAATAGCCCTACGGCTGTTTGATTGTACACCTTGTATCGATTAGGCCAGTAGCCTGCATATTTATACGCTACTAAAAAGAAAAAGTAGGCAGCTGACAGCACGAGCAAAGCGAGATAGACGTGCCAGTACTGTGCATGCAGCACCAAAAAAGTAACACTCAATGGGCTAGTGACTACCAGGTACACCTGCCAATTGGCCCACCATTTTCGTACAATAAAGTTAGGCTGATGCCAAAATAGTGCGACTAATTCTGGCGACTCTGCCGTTTCATAGAAGCTCGCAGCCAAGAGTGCAATAATGACAAAACCTACTACCGGCGCCACCGTGAAATAAGAAAGTCCTGTACAGCCTAATAATAGGATCAGAAGTGGGACGACTTGCTGCCGCCAGCCCATTCGCCATTCGAACGCCATTGGCGGTATCCAGCTTAACTGCCAGATGGTGCCTTGGCGGATTTTCGGTGGGAGGGTAGGCAATAAGGGCACTAAGGAACTTAGGCCAAGAGCAAGCGGTATAATAAGCCACTTTCCATAGAAGAGGGCGAGCAATAGGCCGATAGCAAGCACTAGCGCGAGGTATTCTGCCAGATAAATCAAGAGCGGGCGTAGATGGAGTAGCTTAAGAAAGCCTTGATCCTTTCGCTGTAGGTGAATACCCAAGGGGAGGAGCGCAAGTAATAGCGCCAGTTGCCAATCGGTTAATTGCTGCATGGTCTCCAAGAGCATTAACACCACCCCTGCAAATACAAGGGTGAATACCGTCAAGAGTGGCCACCCTACTGTTTGCAATATCCGCCATATCTGGCGAGCTCGGATGCGGAGCCATAGGTTGATAGTACGCAGCATGTGCATCTATTTCAGTCGTTTTAGCCCCTTACGCTTTCGCCTAATGGTGTGAATATCGCTCACTTTCCCCTCTTGATTGAGCTCGTTAACGGGTTTAATAGCGTAGGTGTATACCTTGTTTGCTTTGGTGGAATAATCATAATACTTGAAGGTCCGTTCGTCCTCCCAGAATGGGGTAACGGCAAGTATATTCCGGGGATCTTCGTAGTTGCCTACCTGAGGACCATCAAAACGGTAGACGACATAATATTTCGGGGGGGTATTTTTATCGGTCCTGCTGGGGCGCCATTTTATACGGACGCCGCCTTTTCGGCTTCGCACCTTGTAATGTCGGGGGCTGTCGTGGCGCTTTATGGATACTTCACTTGGCGTAAATTCTGGTACTAAGGCGGGGTAGGCAAACTGCTGCCGCAAGGAATCGCGCACCCCTAAGCGGTTTTTGAGTAAGGTATTGGTATTGTAAAAAATACTACCCTGAGTATTGAAGTTGAGGCGTGCTCGGCTGACTTGGAGTGGAATTTCCGAAGGCAAGTGCCAGGCCTCTTCTTTGTTGTCTGCAACCTTGTATACAGCATGGCCGATGTAGAGCTGTGTATTTCGCGCGCGCGCGCTCCACCAGTCAAGTAGGATGGCGTGGTCGGCAGGTTCATACCCGATGTGCCAGTAAAGCTGCGGAGCTACATAATCGATCCAGTCGCGGCGCATCCACTTGAGTACATCTGCATAGAGATCGTCGTAGCAAGTGGCACCCGCTCTGGTTTTGGAGCCGCCTGGGTCGTCTTCTACATTGCGCCAAACGCCAAAAGGACTGATGCCAAATTTTATATAGGGCTTAACAGCTTTTATTTGAGTGCCTACTTGCTGTATGAGCTGATCTACATTGTGACGACGCCAATCGCCAATATTGTCAAATTGTGGGCCTAAGGTCTGGTATTCGAGACTATCGGGAAACGACTCGCCTTTTACTTTATAAGGATAGAAGTAGTCATCGAAGTGAATGGCATCTACTTTATAGTTGGTTACAATTTCGGAGACAATTTCAGCTAGATGATCGCGCACTTCTGGGAGCGCTGGGTTGAGGTAATAACGCTTACCGTATTTGATGATCCACTCTGGATGTTGGTAAAAAATATGGTTAGATGCCAATATGGCGGTATCCAGATCAGTGGTAGCTCGGTAGGGGTTGAGCCAAGCGTGAAACTCCATACCCTGCTGGTGGGTTTCTTCGATCATAAACTCCAAGGGATCAAAGTAAGGAATGGGCGCTTCGCCTTCTTTTCCGGTAAGGAAGCGCGACCACGGCGCTAACTTAGAAGGGTAAAAAGCATCGGAAGCTGGTCGGATTTGCATAATGACGGCATTGATACCTGTCTCTTTAAATTTTCGGAGCAGGAGACGCCATTGCTCTTGTAGAGCAGTAGCATTGGCCGTAGGTCGATCGGGGTAGTCAATATTTTTGACGGTAGCTACCCACACGCCTCTAAATTCACGCTTAGGGATCAGCTGATCCTGGCTACACATGGAGCTGGTAATGAGTACAAAAAGGCAACTTAAGAGCGCTGTTTTGTGCAAGGACGATTGAAGCATAGTTGATAAATTGGGTTTAAGCTGCACACTCTTCTAGCAGCCAGAATCGGTTGATCACGTTTTCGGTATTTTCAATTTTTCCATGTAATTGCTGGAGTTTCTCCGTAAGAGTCTTGGTGCTGTAAGCCGTAGACTGATGTTTGAGCAGAACCAATTTTTTAGCAAAGCGCAAAAAATTGGTGTATCCCCGTTTTTGATCCGTCGTCATTTTGCGGTTACGCATCACATAAATCCTAAACGTTTCGATAAGCGAAAGTAAGGCTTCTGTATCTTTTAATGCGTAATAGGTGCGTAAAAGTAAGAAGGTCGTGTTGAGGTGGTACTTGACATCCGTAAATTGAACCAGTAACAGCACAGATAGGGCGTCGTGATAGAGTTTTTTATTATAGTATAAATTAGCCAGATTATAATTATATGCATTCTCTCTGCGGTGTGCGGGAAGGTTGTCTTTATTGGATTGCAGGAAGCGCTCCGTCCACTCAAATTCTTTGAGGCTACAGCCAAGGGTAGTAATATTTTTAAAATCCCATTCTGAAAGCAAGCCATTTTTATACAACAAGCCATTTTTTAAGCCTTGCTTGTATAATTTGAATAACTCCACCTGATAGACGCTATCTCCTTGATTGATGCGTCGGATGCAATGATTGTAGGCAAAACGGTAGAGGTCATAACCTTCTTTGGGCGTCAGCTGTCCAATGCGGGTATCCAGAATTTTTTTCAACTGGCGATAATGGGCTGGGTTGTGTTCTTCCTGTAGGCTTAGCAAAATAGTATGATAAAGCTCAATGGAAGGTTCACTACTATAGCGTTCCCAATTATTGTGGAGGTATTCTAGCAGTTCGTTCAGGAAATGAATATCAAAGCTAGTATTCATCATCATCATATTGGCAGTGATGTGGCAACAATTCTCTAGCTTTTCCGCAATGTAATATTTGTCTA
This sequence comes from Bacteroidota bacterium, assembly GCA_039208045.1. Lineage (GTDB taxonomy): Bacteria > Bacteroidota > Bacteroidia > Chitinophagales > Saprospiraceae > JBCCRH01. Next base: position 2,760 of record JBCCRH010000054.1, on the reverse strand, counting down.
AAGAATCCATCATCTGCTGCAAATTGACGGAATCAGAGCGATCCTCATATTCCGTATTGTAGTAGCCCAACAGATAATTCATCCTGTAATTCGTGAAATAGTACGAGCTATTCTGATAAGGATGCTTTTCTAGTGATTTCTTAAGTTGTTTACTTCGATTTTTTAATAAATCAAATTGGTGAAACTTATAGGCGGCTTCTAACGTAAACAACTGTTCCTGGAAATCTTGATCTTCAAGATGCAGAATGGAAATAAAGCGATGGTATAGCTTCTTGAGGTACGACATCAGATTATGAATCTGCTGTTCATCGTAGGCTTGCTTTGGATAAAGCCGTTTGTAGGTGGCCTCTTTAGACAGTTTGGCGGAATTGATCTGGTCGATATACTTAAGAATGTATTTGAGCAGTTGCGTCGTCTTCTCATGTTGATTGAAGTAGGGCGATTCGACAAATAACAAGAAACGGTCGCGCTCTTTTTTGGAGAGTTGCTCGATATATTTTAAGAGTCTACTTTGGTTCATAGGTCTGGTGATTATTCATTAAAGTGCATGATCATGAGGGTTAAGTATTTGTAAATGTTTGTTTTACGTATTTTAATGCTTCGGTTTTATTTCCAGCAAGTTAGTAAATTGTACTAAAAAAGTGAAAATTAATTATTCACCTTTGTAATAGCCGATAAAGAATTGGCTTTTTGGTTAGCGTGAACAATAGCAACTAATCATTTTTGATTCCTTACTCTCTGTGACCGCTACTAACAAATTATTTTATCCCAACTTCAAAATTGTCCCACTAAAGGGAGTAAGGCCTATTTTTTTTGGAATTATAATCTCATGAGTGCATAGACACTACGGGATCGCAAGAAGCGATCCCTTTTTTTTGCACCTACTCAAAGTGGATGCTTGTTTCTACTCACTTCTTGCATCTTCAAAACTCAACAAGTAACAATAAGGTCGATTTTTAGATGATGGGATGCAAAACCCTGGGTAAGTGTGGAAAAGGAAAAGCTGCATTTATTCTAAAAAAACTTAATATGTTTGAAAAAACAATATGATGATAATCAGAAAATGGAGCTTATTTATTTTATAAAGTATTGGTTGTCAGTTTATTGATTGTAGATGAGTTGCATATAGGGTTCCAGTAAAAAGTCAAATTGTACTTATTTTTTCTTAGGTTTTGGCCGACATTTGTAATGTAATAATTAGCAAACGATTTAATGCTAACAAATTAGAATCCCAATTTTAAATTAATTCAATGATGACGACCATAATCCCACGAATAAACAAAATTATTATCTCATGAAGATTTAAGGAGCATCAAAGGATGTTCCAATTTTTGGTATGTAGATAGCCTCTCAAAGCTCTTTTTAAAAACCGGTTGTTAGCGCAACCGGTTTTTTTTACGCCGAAATGGATATAAGGTTCCATTTTCTCTCCAAAAATTATTCATTTTTTTACTTTCTCTTCTTTGTTTGAATTATAATGAATTGATGTTCAGTTTATTAGATGATTGGTCATTGCCATTTTTTTCACAGTAAACTTAGCACGTATTTTTTTACCTTTGGTGCATGAAGACAAACCACCTTGTAGCTCCTTCCTTATTGGCAGCAGATTTTACGGAGCTGCCAGCAGCTATTCAGATGATTAATGATAGCCAGGCAGATTGGCTCCATCTAGATGTGATGGACGGTCGCTTTGTTCCCAATATTACTTTTGGGATGTTCATCATAGAAGCAGTCAAGCGAATGATCAAGAAACCGCTTGATGTCCACCTAATGATTGTAGAGCCGGAGCGCTATATTGAATCCTTTCGGGAAGCAGGTGCGGATGTTATTACTGTGCATTACGAAGCTTGTACCCACTTGCACCGTGTTATTCAGCAGATCAAAGCAAGCGGGGCAAAAGCGGGGGTGGCACTCAATCCACATACTTCGGTAGATGTATTAGATGATATTTTAGAAGATATAGATTTAGTTTGCTTAATGTCGGTGAACCCAGGATTCGGAGGGCAGAAGTTTATTTATCGAACTATTCCAAAAATAAAGCAACTAAAAGATAAGATTATCGTAAGGAACTTGCAGACACTGATTGAAATTGACGGGGGAGTTGGCTTGCAAAATGCAGAATCTATCCTACAAGCAGGCGCCGATGTGCTGGTTGCAGGAAGTAGCGTATTCAAAGCAGATGATCCATCGGTCGCCATTCAAAAGTTAAAAGCTATTGAGCGCGATCGGGCCTATTTTACCTAGTTATCATTTATTTAGTGTCGCCTTCCCACCACACCCATAGTTAAAGGAATAAGTATTCAAAATGCCTACACTAAATTGGCGTTTTGAGAGCGAAATGAGTCTTAAAATCTGCATGATGAAGCACGTTTATATTATTCTTTGCCTTTTTGCCTTTGCTACCCTTGCTAATGCGCAAGATGGACCTACTGCCACCGTCACGGGGCTAGTAACCGACGCACTGAGCGAGTCACCGATCGATTTAGTGACCATCTATATAAAAGATACCAATATAGCGACAGAAACAGCCATCAATGGTCGGTATAGCTTGGAGGTACCTGCGGAAACAGCCTTCACCCTGGTCTTTTCTCGCTTGGGCTATAAGGACGCGGAAGAGCAATTTCAGCCGATGCCTATACAAAGCACGCGCCAAATTGATTTAGCGATGGCGCCAGAGGATTCTGATGTAGAGGTGGTGGTGCGGGCCAGTAAGATGGAAGAAAATGGGATGCTGCGCGAAGAAGTTGGTGATTTGCGATT
>JBCCRH010000053.1:0-20318 GCA_039208045.1 Bacteroidota bacterium | reverse complement strand
TTGTCCTTTTTCTTCTTTTGGGCAAAAGCAGGCACGCATAAGCACAGCGCGACGGCTAGTAAGGTATAGTTCAGATAATTTCGCATAACGTAATAATTTTTGCACTCAGATTTTATCAAAAATATAGATTGGCTAATGCTTTCAAAAGTAAAATAAAATGCGGAGGCTCGGTTTGTATTTGCCTAATTTTTTACACTTTCGTGGAAATACTAGCTTAGTTCGCAACCTTCCGGCTAGATTCACATATATTACTAGTGCATTTTACTTTCCACCTGTCTTAAATGATTTTCTTTTGACACCAAAATTAGGTACCCTATCTAATTTTGAGACTAGATACTAATGATGTTGCATTTATTAAACTATTCAATTATATGCCTATGAAAAGAGTATTTACTCTAGCATTTCTCATTGCACTCACTACAGGCGTTTACGCCCAAGCGTTCTTAAAGAACATCAATGTGCAAACTACCGAAACGGAGATTTTAGGTCAAGAAGTACAATTAAATGGTTACCTCAGTGTACTCTTCACCAACCCTACAGATGATGGCGGTTTTATGATTTTCAGCTCTTACGAACCGTCCGGCTCCCATGCACGCAATTTGTCTATCCAGAAGGTAAATGATAAAGGAGAGCCAGAATGGACAAAGTCTTACCCTGACCTTTTTGTATTAACACATGAGCCACGCCCCGATGTAGCGATACAGCCTACCGAAGATGGAGGCTATGTTGGAGTCTTTGGAGAGGGCTTTTTCAATGATTTCACTTTGGTTCGTTTCGACGATCAAGGAGAAATTGTATGGGCGAAGGCGACGAGTACTCAGCAAAATGGACATTTCTCCTACACACAGGCCTTTGGTATTACTGAGTTAGTCAATGGTGATGTCTTATACCTTACTGGCCAGGTGTATAATGGATTTATGGTGATGGTTCGCCTAGATGGGATGACCGGTGAAAAGATTGCCGAAAAGCGGGTAGGAATTAATTCTATAATAGGAATAACGGACCTTGTTCCAACGCAAGATGGTGGAGCATTGGTACTAGCACAAATGGAAGCAGGCAACCATACCGACTTTGATGTAATTGTGATGAAGTGGGGGGCAGACAATAGTGTGGAATGGGCACGCCGTTTTAATGAGGTGGAAAACATATTTCCGGTTGCTGCTTACGAAAGAGAAGATGGTTTTGTCTTCTTTGCTCGAATGAATAATGCCCTGCTAACTTACAATCTTGATCCAGCTACTGGTCAGCAAAAGCAGGCCAAAGCATACTTGCTAGAAGTGGGAACTAGGCCACATGATCCATTTTTGCCATTGAATCGCCATGGCGACAAAGTCTTCTTCTCAGGAATAGGATTTGATCCTTTGTCTGCTGAAAATACTTCTTTGTTTTGGCAGTTTGATATGAAGACGCTCAGCTTTGATTGGATGCTCCGCAATGCTAGTGGGCAAGGAAATGCTTACTTCCAAAATGAACGTTTTGCACAGTATCAAGATGGTGAATTACTGGCTATCAGAGGAGAAGGGAGTGTCTTTGTACAGAAATATGCCATACATGAAGGTATACCAACTGCTTGTGAAGGGAATACTTATGAGCGCGTGGACATGAGGGTAATAGAAGGTTCCTCTTTATCTATTCCAAGAGGGGCAAGTGTAACGAATACAACTTGGATAAATTTAGTAAATGCGTACATTTCGCATGACTCATTTGAAGCAGTAGCGCAAATGATTTGCGAAGAGGAAGCAGCAGTAGAAGAAGAGCAAGAGGAGGAAGAAGAAGTAGTGGTAGAAGAGGAAGAGAAAGAGCCACTCGAATTAATGCTTGACGTTACCATAGCTCCCAACCCCACTGCGGGGCAAGTGCGTATTGCTATGCCTGGCTATGAAGATATGCAGCTAGAGCTTAATCTATTCGATGCCTCTGGCAAATGGATTAGCAAAAAAGTACAGTTAATAGATGGTTTGATCGATTACGACTTCAGTGCGCTGCCCGCTGGCGCCTATTACTTGCGCTTCCAAACGGATAGCGACGTATTCACCAAGCGTGTAGTAAAGATTAATCCATAAGGATTGTTTGGTTTTTCTATTATTTGGTAGTTGCTGGTAATGTAAAAAAAGTGAGGCCCCTTAATGCATTTCATTGTTACTGGCGACTACCAACTATTAGGATGTCTTATCCAACAAGGGCTGAAACATGATATAGGCATCCACATATCCCAATTCGTGGTGCCTAAATCCTCCAGGTATCGTGCCTATTATATCAAAGCCTAGCTCTTGCCACAGGTGTACTGCACTTGTGTTGGTACTAACTACAAAGTTGTATTGCATTGCTCGATAACCCGCGCTTTTAGCAGCTGCTAAAGAATGCTGGCCCAGTGCCCGCCCAAGTCCTCGGTTACGAAATTTTTCACTCACCATATACGCAGCATTGGCCACATGAGCGCCATAGCCCGGCTGGTTAGGTCTAACGATATAGGCTCCTGCAATTTGTCCATCTAGCTCCACCACACCGATCAAGTTACGAGTATTCACCCACGCCTCAATCTGCGCTAGCGTCACATATTCATCATAAGGATAGTAGACCTTTTGATCAATAATTTCCTGGAATAATTGCCAGACGGTGGGGAGGTCTTCTGGGGTGGCGGTACGGATTGTCATTTATTTTTTTCACTAAAATACCGCACCAAAGCAGATATCGTATGCGGATGCTGAAAAAAGCCACTCCACAATTTCTCTTTCACTTCTTCTATCGGCAGACGAATCAATTCAATCGCTTCTCCATCATCTAGCTGCGGCTCGTGCGTCAAGGTAACGCCTTTGACTGCTGCGTGATGAATATAGTTATCCATGAAAACCGGGTTAGAAGGAACTTTGCCCAAGTAGGTCCATTGCTCGCCTGTATAGCCCGTCTCTTCCACTAATTCCCGGCGCGCCCCGTCTTCCGGCGCTTCGCCGGGATCAATGATTCCCCCAGGCAGCTCAATCGTCTCCTCGCCAATGCCAAAGCGATACTGTTGGACAAACAAAATCTCCTGTTCTTGCGTTTCGGCCACCACATTGACAGAGTCCTGGGCTTCCAGAATAATCATCTTTTCGCTAGCGCCATTTCTGGGGTTTTGCATCAGGTCATAGCGGACATTGAATAGCTTTAAGTTGGGGCCTTTTTCAAAGCTCAAGCGCTTCCAACCATCAGAAGATTCCTGCATTAATCAAGGATTTTTGACTTATAATTCCTCTAAGAGTATACTGGCTTTCGCCTGATAATTACCAGTTGTGCTGGCTAACTGTTGTAGGACTTCTTTTGCCGCAGCTTTTTCGCCCAAGCGTATATGTGCCAATGCTTGGTACCAAGCTACTACATCTTCCAAAAGGGGGTCTTCTACTAAGTTTAATGCGCCAAGTGCTTGCTCCGCCTGCCCTTCGGCAAGGTAGGTAATAGCAAGGGCGAGTTGCACTCGTGTACGTTGAGGTTCCGCTTGCGCTAAACGTTCGAGCCCAGGGAGGGCAGCGGTGTAATTTTGTTGGGAGTAGAAAGTCTGGATTTGAAGGGTTTCTTCCGTAGAGTCGGTAGCTCTATTGTTGAAGTTGACAGCATAGGGCTCAAAGTTAGTAGCATACAGTTGCTCGTAATTGGGCTGCGCAAAAAAGGCCCAGTAAGCTACAGCCGCTACAAGCGCTACACTTGCCGCAGCCGCGAGGGGACGCCAATTGAGGCGACGCACTTTGGCCTTTGCTGGTTGCTTTTGTTGAAATAAATCTTCATGTATGGTTTTGAGGTGGGCCTTCAGCTCGTTTTGCCCAAAGGCGGTGATGCCATCAATAAGAATTTTTTGTTCTTCCACTTGTTCTGCAAGTTTTGCATCCTGCTTCAATTGATCTTCAAAGGCTTGCCGGGTTTTTCCTTGAAGTTTTCCGCGGACATAATCATCAATTTGTTCATTAAAATCTTCCATCGTGATGCTATACTATCTGAATAATTCTTTAAAACTGGAGCTACTCAGGGCTATTTTCCGAAGTCGCTTCATACATTTTGACTTCTTATTTTTGGTGACCTGCTCGCTAGAGTGCCCCAGTAGTTGCTGTATTTGTGCAATACGAAACTGATCGAAATAAAAATAACTCAAAATTTGTTGGCAATCAGTTCCCAACTGCTGCATTAAGTCCATAATGATTTTGCTGCGCTCTCCATACATTAAAAGCTTCATTTGGTCTTCAGAGATATCAACGGTTTCAAAATCTTCAGCGATACTAACCACCCGCTGCGATTTGCGCAGGCGCTTGTACCACAGGTTTCTTGCAATAGAGTACACATATGTCTGTACGCTACACTGTAGTGTAAATTTTTCGGTTTTGAGCTGGGTGTAAAAGGCTATGATAGCATCCTGAAAAATATCGGCAGCATCTTCGGGCGCACCATTATTATTTTGAACAAAGTGGAGCACGTTTGGAAAATTAGTCTGGTAAAGATGCCGCATCGCACCATTACGCACTAAGGTCTTTTCAGAACGTAAGCCTTCTAATAAGTCGTAGTCTGTGTCGAAATTCATTTCGCTCTGGTTATTTATACCATTAAGCGTAGAAAGGTAACCCCCTATTCGTGATTTTTTTCTGCTGCTTATGATTTTTCTTTAAGAACGCTGGTCTCTCGCTGTCTTTTGTACCATTTGGCACCCAAATATAACAATACGCCGAATATTAAGATTCCTCCAAAAGCCAGTAAAAAATTTAAGGTATTTCGGTACACTGCCAATAACACAATGCTTAACAAGAAAATGGTGGGTAGTTCATTCGCCAGGCGAAACTGAAAGGAAGAAAGCGTATTCTTATTTTGCTCCAGCTTACTAATCATCCCTTTGCACCAGAGCTGATAGACTACCATTAAAATGAGTAACAACAATTTGAGGTGTAGCCAGTAGTTAAGCCGGAACCACTCCCAGCCATTATTAAAAATCATCAACAAGCCAAAGGTCCAGGTAATCATCATTGCAGGGTTGATGATGATTTTATAAACCCGCCACTCCATAATATGGTACTGCTTGCGCAAAATGTCGCGCTCAGGCTGCGGGCGGTCATTAGCCTCTGCATCGTAGACGAAAATGCGGACTAGATAAAATAAGCCTGCAAACCATGCCACAAAACCAACAATGTGAAGTGCTTTAAAGAAAGGATAAAGTGAAGCGAGAATACTCATGCCCTTTTGGGCAAAGATAGGGGAAGCGCATTGAATTAGGCAACAGAATGTCCACCTAATTCAATACGCTGAATGTCAAGAAGTCTACCACCAGTTATCATCATCGTCATCATCATCCCAGTCTTCGTAATCCCCAAAACCGCCAAAGCGAAAGTTGATAATACCAACTGGACTATTGAAATCACTATTATTTAGTGTAGGCAATACCGAAATACCATTTACCCAGCGGTAACCTCCCGTAAGGCCAATTTTAAAAAATCTAGTCACATTAAATTCGATCCCTACTTCTGGCGTCAATACAAACACCCGATCCCTAAATCGCTGCTCTTGCTGATCCAGCCCTTCCAAGCGCGCACTACCCCAGCCCACCTTGGTACTCAAGAAAAGGTGTACCAGCTTATCCTGCTTGTGTGTATACCCAAACCACAAGCCTCCATGCCCAAAATCAATCTCATAGTTGCCAAAGAGCTCCCCCTCATTGATCTCAAACTCCGGATAATCAGTACCCATGCCATAGCCTCCCAGAAAATAGTTATTCAAGATAAGCGCTCCACCACCACCAACATCCGCACCAATCTCTCCATTAATAGAGCCTACCTCAATAAGCGGCCCCCCAAATCCCCCAATAAAATCAATGTCATCAAAAATAGATTCATGCTGCGCCTGCAAGCTCCACGTCAACAAACAGGCCAAAAGAACGTATAGGTTTTTCATATCTGTAGATTTAAAAATTAACAATTCGAAGCCCAGCTCCGCTAGGCTCCCCAAGTGATCCTTTTTCTTTACCCTTATGATGCAACTAAAGCCGTACCACCCCTATTTTGTTCAAGCCAAAAAAGTAATTTTATTTTTGTTCCCACTCCCTCGGATTCAACCGCATCAAATCAAGGCTGAACGTCACCCGACTCCAATAATTTCCCCGTTGTTCCAACAAAGCGCCAACATTCGAAGAATTAATAATCGGGAAATGTACACTAAACAAACCGTTGAATGGATCAAATAGCACACCACCAGTCCATAGCAGTTGGTCATTCAAAGTAGCATTGGCGCCGGTAGGTGTAGCATCTTCAAAGTAACCTAGATCGAAGTAAGGTTTTAGCGGAAGCCCAAAAGGAAGGTTAATCGGTAAATCCGCCTTCAGGTTGATGGCTAGAATAAAGCTGTTGCTGGCCAGCGCCCGGGCATTAGGTGAGCCTAAGGCCAGGTGGAGTCCGCCATCGCGCTGGCTGATTTGTTGAGACCAAATACCAGTCGGTTCATTGCGGCCCAGGTAGAGGTCATCGTAGCGATAATCGGCATAGCCCTCGCCGGTGAGGTAAAAGGCGCCCGGAAAGATAGCCCCGCGTTCGCGAGCGGTATTGCTGAGAAACCCACCCGCAAAGAATCGAAAAGAAATGGCTTTTTTATGTTGGTATACAAAATCGTATTCCAATGATAAGGAGGCCTTTAGATAGTGCTGCTGCTCGTTGAAGAAATCGTAGGACTGCTGCTCCAATGCGAGCTGTAGGTGGTAGGGGTGGAGCACCCTTTTGTTTTGTAAGGAGTAGGATAGTTCATGTATCGTCTGGTTCGTCCACTCGTTATTGAGGTAATTGCCATCGGCATCGCGCACGGCCGCCTCAGTGCCTAGGAGGATACTCCGCCACTGCAATTCGTGCTGGATGGTAGCAGTGGGGGCTTTGGCAAAAGTAAGGCGCAGCGTGGGCTCTAGCCGCCAATATTGGAGGTCGTAATCGTCTCCGGGGATGTATTCGTAGTGATAGCTTCGGCCATTGACACCCAAGCGCAATGCCTGTAGCCACTCACTTTCAGGATAATAGTTATAATGGATTTGGCCCACGCCTACCAGGCTATTGGTCTGAAAGCTATAGGCTGGAAATAGCGCATAATCGATGGTCTGTGGGTAGAAGTTGAAGTTGTGAATGCCAAACCCCACCGCCCATTGGTCATACGCATTCCAGCTCGCGTAGGGAAGCCAATTCATGCGCGTGAAAGCAGGGTCTTCTTTTTTGCTAAAAAAAGAAAAACGGAAGGGCTCCAGCTTGGGGAAGCGCTTACCGGGGTAGTAGCGATCATTGGTTCGATCAATGGTATTCAGTTGCTCCTGCGCGTCTATCTGGAGCAGGCGGTAGTCTCCTTTCGGGAAATTGACCCACTTTTCGCCCTCGAAGCCCTCCATCCAAAGCGTGGTGTCCGATCCATTTTGGCGAAAGCCAGTAAGTGGGAAAGGCGCAACAATAGCCCCCTTATTTTCTACTAAAATACGAAACTGCCCTCCATCTTGCTCCACTGCTTGCAGTGCATAATCTAAAGGTGCGTTCGTGTCAATCAAATCATCAAAATACCAGTTCAAGGGCTCCCCACTTTTTTGGGTAAGAAAAGCACGGAAATCCCTCGGCTGTGGGTGCTTAAAGCGCCACTGTTCAAAAAAAGCGTGCATGATACGATCAAAGCGGGGTTCGCCCAGATAGGCTGCCAAGTGGCGCATAGCATAGCCGGGGCGAATGTAAGCACTCGACCAGTAGTTGTCGGGGGCAACGGCCGGAGAGGGGGTATTAGGGGCTTGGTCTAGGTGGAGGAGTGCCCGCTTTTGGTAGTAGCGCTCATCATCGTTGGAAGTGGTGGATTCAAATCGATTCCAAGGTTTTTCATCAGCATAATAGCGATCGCGGTAGCGATATTCGTAATAGGTAGTCATGCCTTCATCGAGCCAAGGGTAGGTGCGCTCATTAAAGCCTAGCATGCCATAAAACCAGTTGTGGCCCACTTCGTGGGTAATCACCAAGTCGAGCGCCCTGGTATTCTCCATTTCTCCCACAATCGTAATCATAGGGTACTCCATCGCACCGCTATAGGGAATGGCGCTTTCCACCGCAGTAATAGTAGGGTAGGGGTAAGGTCCTACTGTGGTGGAAAAAAAGTGAGTCGCCCGCTCCAGATAATCCAACGCGGAGTTCCAGAGGGTATCTTCCGAGGGTAGGCGATAGACTTGTGCTTTGGTGGATGTTCCATCAGGGAATGCGATTACTCGTTCTTCATATTGGAAGTTTTGGTCTGCAAACCAAGCAAAGTCATGGACATTTTGGGCAGTGTAGCGCAGGGTCTTAGAAAGGAAGCGTTCGTCTTTACCTTGCACTTTGGTGGAGCTTTCTAGTTGGCCGGTAGCAGCTACGATGTATTCAATGGGTAAGGTGATTTCCACTTCATAATTTCCAAACTCGTTGTAAAATTCGCCCTGGTCGAGGTAGGGGAGCAGGTGCCAGCCATCTTGATCGAACACCGCTGGTTTGGGGTACCACTGCGTCATTTGGTAGTGTTGGTCGAGCTGGCCGAGGCGCGAGAAAGGAGCTGGAATATCCAGCTGGTAGGGAATAGTGAGCGTGATAGATTGCTTGGAAGAGAGGGGCCGTTTTAAGGGTAGTATAACAATATCTTGATGCTCAGGATGGTAGCTCCAGCGCATCGTATCGCCTTCGAGCAGAAACGCTAGCTTGCGGTACCCCCCTTTTTGCTCATCGGTAGCAAAATAAAAGCTCGTGCGGCCCTGTTGGAGCCGCTGTTTAGCGAAAGCGGAAGTGTTGCTCCGCAAAGCATTGGCCCAGCAGTGGAAATAGAGCGTGTCGAGTGCCTGGGGCGCGTGGTTGGTATAGTGGAGCTGTACTTGACCCGTTAGTTCATTACGCCGGTCGTTGAGGCTGACCTGGATGTAGTAGTCTGCTTGCTGCTGGAAATAGCTGGTTTGCGCAAGCACAGGGGCGCAAAAGAAGGGGAATACTAGGCAGAGTAGGTAGATGCACCTCGGAGGTCTTAAGACCTCCGGAATCTTAAGACCTCCGGAGTGTTTCATTTTTTGCCAAAAAATACAAAAAAGCCATCAGTCAAATACTAGTCTACTAGACCTTTTGCGGCAAGCTAAAGAAAAACGTGCTGCCCTTACCTTCCTCACTGGTGAGCCAAATTTTGCCACCGAGCTGTTCGATCACTTTCTTACAAATGGGAAGGCCCAGGCCAGAGCCCTCGTACTTACCGCGATTGTGTAAGCGGCTGAACAGGTCGAATATTTTTTCGTGAAATTGCGGAGCAATGCCAATGCCATTGTCCGATATGCTGAAAATGGCTTCTCCATCTTTCTCTTCGGCACTAATCTTAATCTTTATAGGATTTGACAAATTGTACTTTAAAGCATTGGTGAGCAAGTTTTTAAAAATAATCAATAACATGGCGCGGTTGGTCTGTACTTGGGGTAAATTCTGGTAGTCGATAGCGTAGGTCTTGGCAGCATCGGCAGGGTAGGGGAGGTTGCCCTCTAACTGACTGATGAGTTTGTTGGTGTCGACTACTTCGTAGGTGAGGTCTTGTTTTTGGGCTGTGGTAAATTGTAGAATATCTTGTAGCAAATGACTCATTTGTTTGCTATTGCGTAGTACATAGTCTAGGTATTCTCCAATATCGTCATCGTGCTGATAGCGTTGTGCTACCTTGCGTTGAATGAGCTGTACAAAACCAGCAATATTGCGGAGGGGTTCTTTGAGATCGTGCGAAGCGATATAGGCAAAGCGCTCCAGTTGCTGATTGGAGGCTTCGAGCTGCGCGGTGCGATGATTGACTTGGCGTTCTAGTTCGATGCTGTAAGCTTGCTTACGGCGATAGTCTAGGTAGACCGAAATAGCAGCTAGGGCTATCAATACGAGTAATAAGAACGCTCCGGCTAACCACAGCCGTTGGTTTTGCAGCGCCGCTACCTGCTCTTTTTGCTCTGCTAGCAATAGCTTATTTTCAGCATTGATCTGCGCCACTTTGGCCTCAATCTGTAAGCCCCGCACTTCTGCTAAGTTTTCTTTTATACGTAGCGAGTCGCTCTCTGCTTTGTACAAGATATGATAGCGGTAAGCCTGCTCATAGTTGCCTGCCGCTGCATAGGTTTTGGCAAGCTCTTCGAGCGTTGTCTGCTTCAGGTTTTTATTCCTTGGGTTAGCAAGGTCGATTGCAAGAGCCTGTTTTAAGTGACTCACGGCGTCGGCATATTGCTTTTGTTGGCTCAATAAAACACCTTTTCCCAATAAGCTATACAGCAGCCCTTCTGGATAGTTATTGGTCTGAGCAATGACTAAAGCCGAATCTAGGTAGACTCGTGCCTTACCCAGCTCTCTTTGATTGATGTAGAAACGCCCCAGGTAATACATTATATTAACCCTACCATAGAACTCTTTTCGGGCAGAAAAGCCTTCCAATGCTTTTTGGTAATAAGCAAGCGCTTTATCACTGTCCGCTTGGCCTTCGGCAATACGGCCCAGTTTACCATAGGCGGTATAGATGGGGGTTTTATGATCAATCTTCTCCGCCTCTTCGATACATCGCAGAAAGTAGGTTTCCGCCTCGTCGTACTGTTCCAGCTCCTGCAAAACGGTACCTAAGTTGCACAGGCTCACCGAGTAGTCGCGCTGAAAACCAATAGCTTCCACAATGGTAGAGCCTTCCAGCATATACTCATAAGCTTTCCTGAAGCGGCCCAAGCGCATATACACAATGCCCATATTACCGATCGCTCCTGCTAAAATGACGGAGTCCTTCAATGCTCGTGCTTTAGTCTCTGCACCTTCATAGTAGACCATCGCCTGCTCCAAGTCGCCCCGCACAAAAGCCGCAATGCCCATATAGTCCAGCGCAGCAGCATCTTCACTATGGATATTCACGCTATCGCCATAATGGAGCATAAAGCGCGCCAAGCTATCGGCTTTGTCCATTTCGCTTAAAAGAAGGGCATAGCTAAGAGCATTCAACGTTTGGAGGCGAGCAGAGTCGTTGGGGGCTGCGTCGTAGGCCAGCCGTAGACTATCCACTTGTGGGTGTTGGGCAAGCAAGCCAAAGGTAAGGGAGAGGAGAACCAGCAGCGGCATCACCGAGCGTGCCGTTTTGAGTAATAGGTACATAAAAATAGCGGTAGTATAAATTCGTTTCCTTTCAATTTCGAAAATAGAACTTATTTTCCGATCCAGCAAACCACTCCTTTAATCAAAAATTACTGCTCATTTTTTGTAACCAATTCGCTCTACTCCCGTACAACACCATTGTTAATAAAAAATTAACATATGATGCTCGTGCCAAGCTCGCACAATGTGTAAATTGGCGGTTCTTAGCGATACCTTTCCCCCCTTTTATCGCTTACCCAATACCGATTAAAGAAGAAACACCCCGATAGCTATCGGGGCTTAAACCAAAACGTATAACCTTATTTCAAAAACAAAAAAGTGAATATGAGACGATTATTCTCTACTCTTTTAGGTTTGTTCGCAGCTTTTGCCTTGTTGGGGCAGCCGTGTTCCGATCTGTTTATTTCAGAGTACATGGAAGGCAGTAGTAATAATAAGTGCCTTGAATTGTACAATCCTACAGATGAAACAATTGATCTTGAAGACCAATCGTATCAAATCCTGATTTATTTTAATGACAATGTAACTCCAGGAAACACGATCGACCTAACAGGCACAATAGCGGCTGGTGCCACTTATGTTGTGTGTGATGATGGAGAAGCTTTAGGTGTTTCTGAGGATCTCGCCGCTGGAGGTAACTTCTATAATGGTGACGATCCAATAGCGCTTGTCAAAAATGGAAATGCTGTGGATGTGATAGGCCAAATTGGAGTTCGTGTAACTTATGCGCAAGATATTACTTTGCGTCGTAAGTCTTCGGTAACCGAAGGGGATACGAATCCCAATGATGCGTTTGATCCTGCTACAGAATGGGATGAGTTTGCTGAAAATACCATCAACGGATTCGGCTCCCACACCTTCGATGGCTGTGCAGCCACCATGCCTATGGGCTGTACCGAACTCTACTTCTCAGAATACATCGAAGGGAGTGGTTTCAATAAAGCAATCGAAATCTACAATCCCACGGATGCCGCTATTGATCTAGCTGCTGGCGACTACGATCTTTTGATTTCTTTTAATGGAGGAACTGGTGCAACTACTGTCGATTTGAATGGAACGATTGCTCCTGGTGATGTACATGTCGTAGCTTCTGTTGATGCTAATGCTGCTATTTTAGCGCAAGCAGATCAACCGGCTAATGGTGGTATCTGGAGTGGAGATGATGCCATCATCTTGATAAAAGGTTCAACACCTATCGATTACTTCGGTAGCCAAGATACAGACCCAGGAACGCAATGGGAGCAAAATGGAAATGAAACACAAGACCAAACGCTACGTCGTATCGGAGCAGTGACGGGCGGTTTGACGAGCAATCCTGCTGGTAACTTCCCGGAGTTAGGTACCGAGTGGGAAGAATTTGATGTAGATGATGCTTCCGACTTAGGGATGTATACCTCTACGGGTTGCCCGGCAGTAATGACTCCTTCCAACGACCTATGCGCCAACGCCATCGATATCACGTGTGGGCAAACGGTAACAGGTTCTACTGTTGGTGCGGCAGATATTACCAATTCTGACATTAGTGTTGCTGGCTCAAAGCACTGGTATCGGTTTGTAGGCACAGGCGATAATATTACTGTGTCTTTATGTGACGCTACCGATTTTAATTCTTTCTTAGCTATCGTTACTGGTGATTGTGGTAGCCAGACGTTTGTTGTAGGTAATGATGATGTCTGTGGTGATGATGCAGAAATCGTAGACTTTGCAACTACTGTAGGTGTCGATTATTACATTGTGGTAGCGGGAGGAGGATTCCCCCCTTTCCCAACCGGCAACTATGAGCTATCCCTTACCTGCACCCCTCCTGGCTGCGCAGCAGATGGTGATATCTTCATCAATGAAATTCATTATGATAATGTGGGGTCAGACATCAATGAATTTGTAGAAGTAGCGGTATTGAATAGCGCTATGTTGGACTTGGCTGATTTCACCGTGTCATTGTACAATGGCTCGCCTACGCAGCGTAATGTATACGGTTCAGCTACTTTGGATCAGTTTGCAGTAGGTGAAGATGACGGTACCTATACCTACTACACGATGATGGTTGGTGGGTTTGGCGTATCAGGTATCCAGAATGGTAATTCATCTGGTGATGGTAGCTCCCCTGATGGCTTGTCTTTATCTTGTAGTGCTGGCTTGGTAGAGTTTTTGAGTTATGAAGGTTCGTTTGAAGCGGCCAATGGCCCAGCCATGGGAGAGACAAGTACCGATATTGGAGTTGCAGAAAGCTCTGCTACCGGTGAGTTTGCTTCGCTACAATTAATTAGCAATGCATGGACGGTAACCGGCTGTAACACCAAAGGCGCGATGAATGAAGATCGTCCGGTACCAGCAGCACCAGCAGTTGGTGTTGGCTTCAAGGCAGTCTGCCAATCAGATGATATTTCTCCAAGCCTGGCGAACACGGGTATTAGTACTACTATTAGCTTAGGAGCGGATGAAAAAGTAGTATGGGTGATCCGAGAGGCACCAGCAGGTAGTGGCTATTCAGAAGGCGATGAGTTCACCGTAGATAACTGTGGCGATCCATTCAAAAACTTTGGTGACTTTGCAGTGGCGAATTCTTCTAAAGTAATCCGTGTACAAGATGCGTCTACCTTAGCAGCAGGTGATTATGAATTTGAAGTATTCACAGAAATTTGTAGCAGCGGCTGCCGCTCCATTTCAGAGATCGGATTTACGATCCGCATCAGTGAGCAACCAACGGTAGCTATCACAGCTGACCCAGATGGCGATATTTGCCTAGGTACGATGGGCGTACAATACAATGCAGTAGTGACTTCCACAGATGGTGGTACCTACTCGTATGACTGGTGCGCCTACAACTCAGGTGATGGCTCTGGTACCTGCTTCGGCGGCTTTAGTGATAATACTGCTCAAATGCCAACGCGCAACTGGGTGACTTCTGCTGGCCCTAAGTCAGTAGGTGTCACAGCAACAAGTGATGTAGCGGGTTGTACCGCAGAGGACCTCTACAGCTTCAATGTAGTAGCTCCACCAATGGTAGAATGCCCAGAAGACCAGATGGTAACCTTAGTCACCAATCCTGGTACCTTTGAGTGCGAAACACCCGTTATGTTCACCAACCCGATGGCAGGTACAGAAGCCTGCAGCCCTTACACCTTAACGATTGCTATTGATGGTGGTACACCAGAGACAGTAACGCCAGGTGAAGAATACACCTTGATTGTGGATGCATTAGGTATGGTAGAAGTGACCTATACCTTAACTGATGGCTTAGGAGGGGAAACCACGTGCAGCTTCAATGTCATCGTAGATGGCCTTCCTTGTGGCTTAGTAGACAATGGAGGTATTGGGTGCGGAACTAGCACTTCTATGTACGACCAGGGCGCTGCTAGCTTTAGCCTAACTACCGATTGTGCACCGAATACCATGCTATACCTAGAAGATGAAAGCGCCTTCGTCTTCACCGAATTGTGTGGCGATGGCGAAATTACAGCTCAAGTAACCGACGTTCAAGGTACCGGCTTTGCTGGCGTAATGATGCGCGAAACCGAAGCTCCTGGCGCCAAGAAAGTAGCTTTAGG
The DNA here is from genome assembly GCA_039208045.1 of Bacteroidota bacterium. Lineage (GTDB taxonomy): Bacteria > Bacteroidota > Bacteroidia > Chitinophagales > Saprospiraceae > JBCCRH01. The sequence continues at coordinate 5,653 of JBCCRH010000053.1, read as the reverse complement.
TACGAATGCAGTAAACCGCTTGCGCAAAGAAGTACGGGTCATCGATGGCTATCCTTCTTCTGCCGCTCCGATTGCTTCTTTCAATCAATTTTGGGTGCGCGTGGTGCGAAGCGGCAATACCTTTTCTGCCTTTGCCTCTACCGATGGCGTATTCTGGCAGCCCTACATTTCACAGGTGGTGATTATGGATGAATGTATTGTAGTCGGCCTATTCACCTACAGTGAAAAGGATGGCAATATGGTAACGGCTAGCTTCAGCGATGTAGCGATTACCGGCCTGGATTTGGCTGGCAGCGCCAGCAGCGCCACGGTCAACCTTGGAGCCAACCTTGGAGCCCCGATAGCTATCGGGGTCCAAGGTTTAAGTATATACCCCAACCCAGCCGTCAGCGAAATCACCCTCGACCTAGCCAAGTTCGAAGGCCAAGCAGCCGACATCCGCATCTTCAACCAGATGGGGCAGCTGATGGGCCGCACCCAAATCGAGGAGGTACAATTCAATGAAGTATTGGATGTATCCAAATTGAATATGGGCGTATACAATATTATGGTAAAAGTAGGAAATGAAGTGGTGACCGAGCGCTTGGTGATTGCTAGGCCATAAGGAATAGACTTAAACATACTGTTTTAGTAGATAGTAAAGTGGCTAGTGCTCCTCGGAGCGCTAGCCGCTTTTTTTGGTTTATAAGCGTATTGTGTCTATATTAGTAATTATTTTCTTTCCCCGATCAGTCAATCTATGTGAATTGGCGCTTTTCCCACTTCCCCGATTAAGGCAAACAGCTTTATGAGTGCGCACTTATAAGGCTACTATTTAGTTGGAATAATCATAACATCTAAACAAAACATGAATATGAGACGATCAATTTTTACCCTTTTAAGTTTATTGACAGCCTTAGCGCTATATGGCAATTCGGCGTTCATGCCACCCCCCAATGATCTATGCGAAGGTGCCATTACGGTGGCCTGCGGCGATGTAGTCATGGGCAGTAATGTAGATGCGACTAATGATTCCGGTGATAGTTTTGGTGGCTTAGACGTTTGGTATCGCTTTATCGGTACGGGTGATCCAGTTACCTTTTCGACTTGTGCGTCAGACTACAATACCTACTTAGAAATTTATACCGGAACTTGTGATGCGTTAAGCTTCGAAACGTTAAATAGTATTGGGCCTAGATGTGGATCTGGTCAAGCTGAAATTGTCGACTTCCCAACGACTTTGGGCGTAGAGTATATCATACTATTAGATGGAGAGTTTGGTGCTGATGTAGGCAACTTTGTGCTAGAAGTCTGCCCAATGCCTCCGGTAAATGATCTTTGCGAAAATGCCCTACCAATTGCTTGTGGCCAAACCGTAACCGGAAATAATACCTATGCGACAAACGCCAGTGGTGATGCATTTGGTGCTTTGGATGTATGGTATCGCTTTACGGGCACGGGAGAACTGGTTACGTTTTCTACCTGTGGGGATGACGATTTTGATACCTTCCTAGCGATTTTCCCCGATGATTGTAGTGATTTTACTGCTCTAACCATCAATGATAATGCCTGTGGCTCCCAATCTGAAATTGTAGAATTTATGGCGGAAGATGGAGTGGATTATCTCATCTTGGTAGAAGGCTTTGACGATACAGAGTTTGGCAACTTCAGCTTATCAGTCTTTTGCCAAGAAGTTTGCGATGAGCCGAATTATACTCTTACCCTAGTACTGGATGCCTTTCCAACGGAGACCTCTTGGGAGCTACGTACCGAAGGAGGAGCATTAGTGGAAGATGGTGGCGGTTATTCTGTTCCTAGTAACACAGAAACAGAAGGTTTCTGCTTGGAGCCAGGCGAATGCTATGACTTCACGATTTTTGATGCCTTTGGCGATGGTATCTGCTGTGCTTTTGGCGATGGAAGCTATACGATTACAGATGCAGCGGATAATGTAGTTATTACAGGTGGATCGTTCGGGCTCTCAGAAACAATGTCGTTCTGTGTGCCTTGTACTACCCAAGACCCCACCCCAGCCACTACCACCAAGACCTTTTGCGCAAGTGCAGACCTAATGCCTAGCTTGGCGAATACCGGCATCAACGTGAGTAATAGCCTTTCGGCAAATGAAAAAGTAGTATGGAAATTAACAGGTCTACCTAGTGGCAGTGCCTATGCGATTGATGATGAATTTACGACGGACGACTGTGGGGATCCCTTCAAAAACTTTGGTGAACTGGCCGTAGCCAATTCCTCCAAAGTAATTCGCGTACAAGACGTAGCCAATGCTCCCGAAGGAACGTACACCTTCGATGTGTTCATCGAAGATTGCACAACAGGCTGCACCTCAGAACTCGTAAGTGGGTTCAGTATTACCGTAAATGCGCAACCAGCAGTACCTACTGTCAATCGCTTAACTAGAGACGCTTGTGCAGGCGGTACGGCCACCGTAAGTGTAATGGACCCAGGTGCAGATTTCGATGTGCGCTGGACGGTAGTCGCTGCGCCCGAAGATGCCGTAATTGCAGCAGGTGATGTGATTGGCCCAGGTGAAGAAACGGGCGAGTATCGCACCAATTTGGAGGCCAACGGCATTCGCTTCCGCATTAAAGGCAATATGATGGTAGTGCCAGGCTTATATCAATTGCAAGCATCTGTAGTAAATACCACTACTGATTGCGAAAGCGAACTAACGATGGAAGTGTTCGAAATCAATATCTTTGAACAACCCACGGTAGAGATTACTTCAGACCCCGATGGGGATATTTGCTTAGGTACAATGGGCGTCCAGTATAATGCCATCATCACTTCCACAGACGGAGGCACGTACACCTACGATTGGTGCGCCTATAATTAAGGAGATGGTTCCGGTACCTGCTTTGGTGGCTTTAGTGATAATACCATCCAAATGCCTACGCGCAACTGGACAAGCTCTGCTGGGCCTAAGTCAGTAGGGGTGACGGTAGCTAGTAATGTAACTGCCTGTACCGCAGAGGCCCTCTACAGCTTCAATGTAGATCCTGTACCAATGGTAGAATGCCCAGAAGATCAGATGGTAACCTTAGTCACCAATCCTGGCACCTTTGAGTGCGAAACACCAGTTCTATTTACTAATCCAATGGTGGGTACCGATGCTTGTGGCCCTTATACCTTGACGATTGCTATAGATGGTGGTGCTCCAGAAATGGTAACGCCAGGTGAAGAATATACCTTAATCGTAGAGGCGCTAGGCGTGGTAGAAGTAAGCTACATCCTAGCTGATGGCTTAGGCCGAGAGACCACGTGCAGTTTTGATGTCATAGTAGATGGCCTTCCCTGTGGCTTAGTAGATAACGGCGGTATCGACTGTGATGGAAGTACTGCCATGTACGACCAAGGCGCCGCTAGCTTCAGCTTGATGGCAGATTGTGCTCCGAATACGATGTTGTATGTAGAAGATGCCAGTGCTTTTGTCTTCACTGAACTATGTGGCGATGGCGAAATTACAGCCCAGGTGACAGGCCTCAGCGGCACCGGCTTTGCCGGAGTGATGATGCGCGACAGTGAAGCGCCGAGCGCCAAAAAAGTAGCCTTAGGTACGAATACGGTAGATCGCCTGCGCAAAGAAGTACGCGTCATTGACGGCTACCCTTCTTCTGCCGCAGAAATCATCTCCTTCAGCCAATTCTGGGTGCGCGTGGTAAGAAGTGGCGATGCCTTCTCTGCCTTTGCTTCTACCGATGGCGTATTCTGGCAGCCCTACATTTCACAAGTCGTGATTATGGAGGAGTGTATCGTAGTCGGCCTTTTCACCTACAGCGAAAAGGAGGGCAATGCAGTAACGGCCACCTTCAGCGATGTATCCATCACGGGACTGGATTTGGCTAACCTTGGAGCCCCGATGGTCAACCTTGGAGCCCCGATAGCTATCGGGGTCCAAGGTTTGCGGGTATACCCCAACCCCGCCGTCAGCGAAATCACCCTCGACTTAGCGAATTTCGAAGGCCAAGCCGCCGACATTCGCATCATCAACCAAATGGGGCAGCTCCTCAGCCGCACCCAAATCGAGGAAGTACAACTCAATGAAGTATTGGAGGTATCCCAATTAAATCCTGGGGTATACAACATTGTGGTAAAAGTTGGAACGGAAGTAGTGACCGAGCGCTTGGTGATTGCACGACCGTAAAGGTGTAGTAGAAAAATAAATTGGTACTGCAAAAAGGCTAATACTCCTCGGAGTATTAGCCTTTTGCTATAATAATCTATAGCCTAGCACGCGCTCAGCCTTACCAAACCCAATTTTTTTTGTAATTTTCCGCCAGAGTTATATCCCCTCCCTAATAATTATACTGACGATTAATTGGTTTGCTACATGCAAACCAGTTAATGTACAGTATATACTGCACCAAAGCGGTTTGCCCCGATAACTATCGGGGTTGCAAACCACTTTGCGTCATGTATACTTTTAACCGATTTTATTTTGTTTGAGCTAGTGCCCTTTCATGGAGCATAGCATGATTATCTATTACTTAAACCAAAATGTGCTTTATGACGCCTAATTTTTACCATTCAAAAAGAATAGGAAGTGCTAGAACTCTGGCACAGCTACTATTCACAGGGCTTTTTATGCTCTTCTATCTTTCGATGAGCGCCCAACCTCCTTCCAATAATCGCTGTATCAACGCGATTAGTCTGTCGTGCGGAGACACTGAAGTGGGAACCACTACTGATGCAACCAGAATCAATCAACCCGGCTTTTGTGTAGAACCAATGGGTTCTGCTCCCGGCGTTTGGTATGTCATTGAAGGAAATGGGGACATCGTAGTTGCTTCCACCTGTAGCGAAATCACCAATTTTGATACCAAAATCGGGGTGTTTGCTGGAAACTGCGCCAATCTGGAATGTGTAACTGGGAATGATGACCGTCCCTGCGGCCCGGTGGAGACCGCCTCCAGAGTATTTTTCCAAACGGAAGTAGGAGTGAATTACTACCTCTATGTGACGGGTTTCGGAGAAGAGACTGGAGATTTTGAACTATCGATCAACTGTATTACACCGCCAGAGAATGATGATGTTTGTGCAGCTACTCCTGTTTCGTGTGATGAAACCGTGATGGGTACTACGCGCGGTGCAACAAGGGCGGGCAATCCTGGATATTGCCGCGAGGACTTGAGTACCGCACCAGGCGTATGGTATGTGTTTTCCGGAAACGGTGATTTTGTAGTGGCCTCTACCTGTAATCCCAATACGGATTTCGATACGCAGCTCGGCGTATTTGAAGGTGTCTGTGAAGAACTAGAGTGCGTCACTGGTAATGATGATCGGCCCTGCGGTTCAGCGGAGGATGCTTCTAGGGTATTTTTTCAATCCGAGATCGGGGTGGACTATTACATTTATGTCACTGGTTTTGATAATGAGAGAGGCGATTTTGGCCTACGCATTAACTGCATCCCTCCACCTGATAATGACAATGTGTGCGACGCTACGCCACTAGCTTTCGACGAACTTACCGAGTTTAGCAATGTTGCCGCGACGGTAGAGCCAGGAGAGCCAAGTCCTGGGCCTGGTTCAGGGCCCAATGATAGCTGCTTGAGTGATGATGGTTGGTGCGAAGAGGAAGTAGTAGTGGATAATTCCGTGTGGTTTACCTTCATCTCTCCGGTGGAGTGTGTCAATATAACGGTGCTGGGACAAGATT
>JBCCRH010000052.1:0-20403 GCA_039208045.1 Bacteroidota bacterium | reverse complement strand
TATGCCCGGTGGTGTGGGGGGGATGGCGGCATTGGCCGCCTACCCATCCCGATTAACTGATAAGGGCGTATGCAGGCCTGCCCCGTAGGTGGCAAGCTGTACCTCATATACTGTTTATATGAATCCAGTTCCAATTTCCAATCGGTAGTACTAGTATCGTGTGACAAAAGTATTATTTAATACACTACAGCGGATTGCAAATCCGCTGAGCACGTGCCGGGCTTTTTTCGTAAAGTCTGGCCCGCGCTAAGTGGATTTGTAATCCGCGTGGCCTTAAAACTTACTTTTGTTACAGTATACTAGTTTTCAAGAAGATAGAGAAGCAACCTACGGGCGACGTGCTTACAGTACGTTTAGGAGGATTGGCCCTCGGCCAATCGTCCCGCTGAGCGTAGGATTTTTAAGCCTTCTCTATGTGTAAAAGTATAATCTGCTGAAATTTGCTGAGTTTAGGCCAAGTAAATACGGTCAACTCAATCTAGGTATGATCTACACTTTCTATTTCACTGTATTTATTCTTAAGCTTTGAAGGGACAAGACTGCAAAGTTATTGGCTATTTTCTTTTCATATTCACTGATCGTTGAAATAATCATTTCGATTTTCTTATCAATCTCTATTCCACTCAATCTTATCAGTAAGATTCCACAATGTGGTTTTCTTAGTCGATAAGTTAATTCACCAAAATCCTTATCAGCAGTTAGTAAAATTAGTTGTTCAGCATTTGCTAAGTCAAGAACCTGATCGTCACTAATTCCAGCATCCATTTCAACAATGGCCCTTATGTTATAACCATCATTTCTTAGAGCTTCAATTACTCTAAAATCCACACTTTCATCGGCAAGCCAATCCATCTAAGTGATTTTAAGAAGCAATGGAATAAGTCACAATATTTTTTATGGAATCCGCGGCATAGAACAAACAGGCTTTTATATCCTCTTCTGTAATTCTTGGATAAGCAAGTAATAATTCCTCAATCGATTCTCCTTCACCCAATTTTTCAAGAATAAGATCAACTGGAATTCTTGTATTTTTGATTATTGGTTTTCCAAATAAGATATTCGGATTTGACTCAATATGTTGGTTCCACTTTATCATAAGCATCTTTTACATTGATTACTCTAGTATAACGCTTTCCGTTTGATTTTCATTCATTATATGTTGAAATATTACGTGGAAGACTATACACGATGTACTTTGCCAAAGTAATTTACACTATGGGAAAGCACTTTATGTCTCGTATATTTGCCCAGGTATTTGGTTTATTAAGTCAATATATCTCCAAATGAAAGACCCCCTCTTCATTCTAGCCATCCTAGCTCTCAATATCGTCATTTGCGAATGGCTCAATCGCCATACCATGTTGCGGCACCTAGGCACTACCTTACTAGTCATACTATTCACAGCGGTGGTCGCTAATTTGGGAATCATCCCCTCCGCCTCCGAGGGCTCCAGCTTGTACAATGGCATATTTGCCTATGTAGCGCCCATCTGCATTTTCTTTTTGTTATTGGGCGTAAATCTAGGGCAACTCAAGACGGTCGGCTTACCCATGCTAATCATGTTTGTGATAGGGTCGGCAGCGACAGCAGTAGGGGCACTGGTGGCCGTGCAGATCATTGGCGGTGCCAGTATGCTAGGCGAAGACTACCGAGCACTAGCTGGCATGATGACCGGAACGTATACGGGCGGCAGCATCAATTTCAATGCCATTGCACTGCATTATAATATGGTAGAAAAAGGCAACCTATATGCCGGTACTGTAGCCGTCGATAATATCCTGACTGCCATTTGGATGATTGCGACCCTACTACTCCCCAAAATTCTACAAAACTGGTTCCCCATGAAAATAGCCTCCTCAGGCAATACGATGACCGAAGAGGAAATCGCCGCTATCGAAAGTGAAGAAGAATTGATCGACCCTCTACAGTTAGGTGTACTGCTAGCGCTAGGCACCGGCACCCTATGGATTTCCGATCTCACTGCTAATTGGATGACTGCACAATTTGGCCTGAATATCCCTTCTATTCTAATCCTCACCACCATTGCCTTAGTCTTAGCCCAAATCCCTGCCATCCAACAGCTACAGGGCGCCAAACTACTAGGCTTATTCTGTGTCTACCTCTTCCTAGCCGTCATCGGCGCCTTCTGCGAATTGGCAGCCCTGGGCCAAATCGGTGCCCTAGCAGGCGTCATCTTATTGTTTACCACCACTATTGTCCTCGTCCACGGCCTCCTCCTCTTTGCCATCGGCGGCTGGCTCAAGCAAGACTGGGCGCTGACCTCCATTGCCAGCCAGGCCAATATTGGCGGGCCCTCTTCCGCCATGGCTCTAGCCAAAAGCCTCGGCCGGACAGATCTCATTTTGCCGTCTATTTTGGTGGGAACACTGGGCTCTGGCCTGGGAACGTATTTGGGGTTTTTGGTGGCGGAGGTGTTGTTGGGGTAAGTAGTGTCGGCTCTGACAATCCTTTTCAGCACCCCTGTGTAACCGCTTGGCCTAAACTGTTAAAGCATTGGCCCAAAGTGTCAAGTATGGACTGCTCTTTTCCTCCACCTTTGTATTCGTAATCAAAAACGAATCAACATGACACACGACATTTTAGGAAAACGTTTAAATGTAAAAATGGCAGCACTAGCTGCACTTATTGCTTATCTCATTGGAGTTGCGGCTTTTGTAGGGTCGTTCTTTGCACCCATACTACAAAGCCCTGAAACGCAAGCGAATGTAGTACTGGGAATTGCAATTATCCCTGCAGCTTTACTCGGCGCTCACTTTTATTACCGCCATACTTATAGCACTAATGGTTTTATCCTCGGAGCATTCATGTTCTCGATCATTATGGCACTCGACGCACTCATTACCGTACCCCTGTTCATCATTCCCGCTGGCGGAAGTCATTTTGACTTTTTTACAGCCCCTAGCTTCTGGATAATCGGCCTAGAGCTTATCTTGACTGTGGCACTTTATTGGCGGATTCGGATGTATAGGACTGTCCACAATGAATTTACTAGCCAGACATTAAATGGAGAAGCTAGTAATCATTGAGCTTTTCCACTGTATTCAGGAGCATTAAAAAAAGCCTCGATGCGTAGCATCGGGGCTTTTTTGGTAGACCCAGTGGGAAAGTAAGTTATAAGTATTTCCCCCCAATCCCCTATCTTAGCTTCCATCATGAAATACTTCTCCATCAACCTCTACCGCAAAATGTTGAATTGTGCTATCGCTGAGGGCCTAGCACCAGCAGATTTTAGCAATTATCAAACGCCCTTTGAGGCGATAGAAGGCTTGCAGGCTATTCCGGCAGAGGAATTCTTTGATGTACATGAGCGATTGGATGAACGACTTGGGCCGGGGTTCGGCGTGAGGGTGGGGCAGCAGATGAAGATTGAGGATTATGGGGTGCTGGGGTTATCGTGGCGTACTTGCTCTTGGGCAGGTGAAATCTTTGAACGGAGTGAGCGGTATTTTAAGCTTTTGTCCAATACGTTTATGTGGCAGATCAAAGAAGAGGGGGAGCTTTCTCACGTGTACTTGAATCGGGAAGCGCACCGGCGGGGGCTGGAACTTTCCACTGAGGCTAGCCTTTCGGCAACGGTAGTGGTGCTGCAAGCCATGACAGACAAGCGCATCCGCCCTACGCAAGTGACATTCAAACATGATCCTCCCAAAGAGATGACCAGTTACACGGCTGCTTTCCAATGTCCCATTCTTTTTAATCAACCGCATTATACCATTACCTACAAAACCGTCGATCTTCGAACCAGAACAGCTAAAGCAGATGCTAGCATCAACCGCTTTTTGGTAGAGCGCGTGCAAGAGGAGGCGGAGGGCTTAAAGGTGGCGGGTAGTAAATTGGTTTTTGATGTAGAGCAGTTGATAAAGGATGCCCTGCCTAGCGGTATACCTAGCATTCATCAGATTGCAAAGCATATAGGGATGAGCAACCGCACGCTCACTAGAAGACTATCTGAAGCTGGTGCCTCTTACCGAGATATTATTAAAAAGACACAAGAAGAAGTTTCTAAAGACCTCCTCAGAAACTCCACGCGCAGTATTGCTGAAATTGCTTTTGAAACCGGCTTCTCTGAGCAAAGCGCTTTCAATCGTGCTTTTAAGCGATGGACAGGCAGCACTCCTGTGGCGTTCCGAAAAAATTGACCGTTTTACTCACTTGTACTGACGATTAAATAGTTTGCCCCCGATAGCTATCGGGGCAAACCACTTTGCGTCAAGTATGGCCTAAACTGTTAAAGCATTGGCCCAAAGTGTCAAGTATGGGCTGCTCTTTTCCTCCACCTTTGTATTCGTAATCAAAAACGAATCAACATGACACACAACATTTTAGTAATTGGAGGAACTGGCAAGACCGGTCGCTTAGTAGTAGAAAACCTAAACAAATTGGGACACCACGTAAGAGTGGCAGGCAGACAAACCAGCCCAGCATTTGATTGGGACGATCCTGAAACCTACGCTGGTGCCCTAAAAGAAATGGATAGAGCTTACATCGTTTACTATCCCGACTTAGCAGTCCCTGGCGCCAAAGATGCTATTCAGACACTAACCGAAAAAGCCTTACAAGCGGGCTTGGACAAAGTGGTCTTACTCTCCGGTAAGGGAGAAGCAGAAGCGGAAGCCTGCGAAGCAATCGTAGCGCATTCGGGCCTCAACTACACGCTGGTAAGAGCCTCTTGGTTTAACCAAAACTTCAGTGAGGGGGCTTTTATGGACTACGTTTTGGCCGGTCATCTAGCACTGCCTATGCCAGAAGCCAAAATTCCGTACACGGACACTAAAGACATTGCCGATATGGTCACCAAAGTACTTTTGGATGATACCTTCAATGGCAAGACCGTTACCGTAACAGGTCCTAAGAAGCTGACCTTCGAAGAAGTGGCTGCTATCATTAGCGAGAAGCTTGGCAGAAAGATTGTCTACCAACCCATTTCAATGGAGGAATTCAAAGCAGGCCTCACTGAGGCTGGGCTTCCCCTAGCTGTTATCTGGTTATTAAGCTACCTCTTCACCGAAGTATTGGGGCATTCTGAAAACCAGACAGTATCAGATGATGTCGAAAAAATACTTCGACGTAAGCCAATTGCTTTTGAAGAATATGTAGATAACATGATAGCGGCTGGCGTGTGGAATCAAGCGGTCATGCTGTGATTTTAGTGTAAGACCTATCGAAAATAAACTACAGTAATCTGGTAGGGCTGCTCAACTTCAGGAGCAGCCCGCTTTTGTTTTTAGTATAACTCAACTAGTAGCTTGTTTCGTCCAACTGTACCTTGCCCCAGAACGCACGGTAAACGAAATAGGTGTATCCAATGATTAGGGGCACCCCAACAGCTACAAACCCAAGCATAATTCCCAATGATTTGTCAGACGATGCTGCATTGTAAATGGTGATGCTATTCTCGACTTTATTAGTTGCAAATAAAAGCTGCGGATATAACTCTATGGCCACCGTGAGCAGCAGAAAGGAAAAGGTTAGGGAAGAAAAAATAAAAGCACTTAGAAATTTTTGCTTACTCACCAGCCGTGGAACATTGGCTATGCTCAGAATACCCAAAAGCGGCACGACAAAGAGGTAGGGAACATCTTTGAATCTATCGGATAAGTGAGGGAAATAGACTAAGGAGTATAAGCTCAATATGCTAAATAAAATGACGAAGGCGATAATCGCGGATTTTACCAAGCGCTCTACCTTGTCAAACAATTTGCCTTCTGTTTTTAAACAAAGATATATCCCACCATGTAAGGTCATCAGCGCTAAAACCGTTAGTCCTGTAAGTAGGGCATAAACATTGAAAAAAGACAACCAATTACCCTGAAACTCGAAGTTTTCATCTAGGGGCATTCCTTGTAAGATATTGCCCAGCACTATCCCTAAGCATAGGGCAAGCATGATACTTGCAAAGCTGTAGGTAGTATCCCACATTTTGCGCCACCACACCATTTCTTCTTTGCTTCTAAACTCAATGGCGACTGCTCTGAGAATAATAAACAGCAAAAAGAGCATGAAGGGGATATACATAGCAGATAAAAGGGTACCATATAGCACTGGAAAACCAGCAAATAATACCCCTCCTCCTATCACCAACCAGACTTCATTGCCATCCCAAACTGGACCGACAGCATTTAGCGCAATTCGTCGGCTTATATCTTTTTTGAAAAATAAATGCAGTGCCCCTGCTCCGAGGTCAAATCCATCTAGAATCGCATAACCTGAAAATACCGCACCCACTACTAAAAACCATAATGTGGGGTAATCAAGACCTAGAAACGTTTCCATAATTATTTCAATTTTTCAGCAATACTTCTTTGAAAAGGTCTTTTCAATAGTTTTTGATAATCATCTATTCCATGCTTGATCTTTTTGTTAAGTAGATAAATAAACAAGGCAAAGAGAATAGCATATACAATAGTGAACATGATCAATGAAAACAAAACTTGGTTGGCTGTTACGGCAGCAGAAAGGGCATCAGAAGTCTTCAGCAGGCCATACACCACCCAGGGTTGCCGCCCCATTTCAGCCGCATACCATCCAAATTGATTGGCCAATTGGGGCAGGATAACAGCAAACACAAATATCCACAACAGCCATCGTTGGTTGAATAATTTCTTTCTCCATAGCAAGTAAAGACTGAGCCAAGTCAATCCGATCAGCGCCATACCTATGGACACCATTAAATGGTAAAATTGAAAAACGGCATTAACAGCAGTTGGTCGTTCATCTTCTGGAAAAGCATTGAGACCCAAGACAGGCGTTTCAAAATCCTGATGTAGCAGAAAAGTTAGCCCCCCGGGCACTCCCAAGCCAGTTACCTCTTGATTTTTCTTATCCACCCATCCCATCAGATACATATCTGCTACGGCTAAGCTATCGAAGTGACCTTCCATGGCCGCCAATTTTGCAGGCTGATTATGCGCTACCCCTTCTGCTGAACGGTGTCCTGTAAATAATTGAGAAAGGGAAAAAAAGGCAGCTACAAATAAAGCCACTCTAAAAGCTTTTTTTGACAGCTCAATATGTCTATTCTTCAAAAGATAATAGGCATGTACACTCAATACCAAAAAGGCACCTGCCAAGAAGGCGCCTATCCATACATGTGTGATCCTATCTACGCTGGAAGGGTTAAAAACCATTGCCCAAAAATCAGTAATCTCCGCACGAGCCCGCATTCCTTGGCCCACTATTTTATAGCCCGCAGGCGTTTGCTGCCAACTGTTGGCCACCACAATCCAAATGGCTGAAAACATACTTCCCAGGAAAACACCAATGGTAGAAATAAAGTGAACCCTAGGCGACACTCTATTCCACCCAAACAGAAGAATACCTAAGAATCCGCTTTCAAGCGCAAAAGCAAAGAGTCCCTCTGCTGCCAGTGCACTGCCAAAAACATCTCCCACATACCGAGAATAAGTAGCCCAATTTGTTCCAAACTCAAATTCCATGACGATGCCTGTGGCAACGCCAATTCCAAAGGTTAAGGCAAATATTTTAATCCAAAACCTAGTTAGCCTTTCCCATTCTTTATTCTTTGTTTTGAGATACATCCCCTCAAAGATGACCAACATTAATCCTAGTCCTATGCTTAGAGGAGGATAGATGTAATGAAATGCAACAGTGAATGCAAACTGTATTCTTGATAAAATTTCTACATCCATACTTCGGTTTGTTTATCCACTTTTATTTTTTGACTATTACTCAGATTCCCCAAACCCATGCTTCAGCTGTTTTACGAAAGTATCGGGAAAGGCATCCACACCTGGGAATCCGAGCTTTATGTGTTGACCACTATGCGGAATATAAGCCGTGCGGAAAAGGTAATCCCAAATAGCAAGCGTTATTCCGAAATTGATGCCGTAGCGACGATCTTCGGGTAAGTCATAGGAATGATGCCAGATATGCATTTCAGGGCTATTAAACAGATACTTCATAATACGTCCTAAAACTAAGCTTCCAAATATCGTACTTAAGATAAAAAAGCCCATCTTATAGCTCAAGGACGCTCCTACTAGTAATTCAACATCCAACAAATTATTAGCAACGATAATACCGATTAAAGCTCCAACAATACCGCCCGTAATGTATCCGCTTACGCTAATATTGGAATGATTATAGTGCCCCCACGCCAGGGTGAAAATATGGATGATAAAGAAGTCATACAGGCCAATACCCAATAAGGCCAATGGAATATATTCGAGGGTGCGATAGACCACATTTTCCATCCAATGGTAGCGTAGATGGGCCGCAAATCCCATTTCCTCCACCGAGTGATGCACTTTGTGGAACTCCCATAGCCAATCAAATTTATGCAATAAGCGATGAATCCACCATTGGACAAAATCGCGCACCACTAAACCAATTAGTAGAATTGCCCACATCGGAAATTGCCGCAGTGGATTTTGGGCCTGCAAATCAAAACCTCCGGTAATCGCTTTGATGCCATCATTAAATAAATTGACCACCACATTGGATGCTGCGCTGTAGATGATTAACGAAAACAAAAAGAAATTAAAGAACATATAGAAGGCATCCAGCCAGAAATCCTTTCTCAAAACGGCTTGCTTTTTCCGCCAAGGAAGGAGCACTTCTAGCACAAAGAAAATGATGGATACCCCGATGAGCCAGTAGAAGTAGTTTTTCCAGCTCGGATGCGTAATTTCGTACCACAAATAATTGGCATAGCCACTATATCCTCTCAGAAACAATTCCCAATATTTTTCCATGATGATCTGGATTTTAAATTCCAAACGTGCTCTTAAGCACATGCTTAAAATTCTTCCTATTTTTAGCTAAAATAAATAATCCCAATCATGCTACCGAAACATGCCTACATTTTATTTTTCTGCTTCCTCTTGCACCTCACACGTGGTATTGGCCAAACTGTAGACTTACAATCGGACTACACGGGCGCCACCCAGTATCTTTCCCCACAAGGCTGGACGATTAATGCAAAACAGGAAGGCGGAATTTATTATTGGATCACCAGCAAAGATGCCTATGATCCAGCGTCACCCAGTATTCTGGTAATGGCCATGCCCAACACCCCCGGCGATCCCAAATCGCTGATCCGGCAAATCGTAGACCCCAATTTTACCAACCTAAAAGAAATAGACAGCCGATTGTTATCCAATGATGAGGGGCACCTTCTAATGGAAGGGCAAACCAATAATGGCCCTGCCAACTTAGCAGCAGTGATGGTTCGTGATGTAGCCAATAATAGGCTCTTCATTTCCCTATTTGCAGCAAGCCCCGACGACTACCAATCGTTAGGCGCAGAGCAACTCCTCTATCGCTGTCTAAGCCGACCGAACCCGTTTTTGGAAACCAATAATACCAACCCCCAGTCCACATCACCTAGCATAGGTCAAGCATCACCAGGGGCACTCGTAGAAGACCCCATCGCAGAGCAATTTGGAGCAGGTATAAATATGCAAAGCCAGGCCGTACAACAGCAAATCCTACAATCCACCACTAGTTTTTCAATAAACGACCTTTATGGCGAGTGGACACAAGTAATGTCGACTACCACCAACAATGTCTACGAAGAAAGCACCTCTGGTCGACTTATCTACGGCTCCTACGGCTACGCCCATCTCCTCCAACTAAACCCGAATGGCCAATACCAACTCACCTACTCCTACCGAAATGGCCCTCAAAATGCGGCTGACATCGTCGAACAAGGCAGCTTCCGCCTCATCGGAACTACCTTAGTTTTAGAAGCCACCACTTACACAGGGGATTTCACCGTATATGGCAAAAAACATCCTCAACAGGCAACGTCTCCCGGAATCCGCCAGTTCCAATTGGGTATGCATCCTAGCCTTAAGTACTTGGTGTTATTGGGCAAGCCTTTTGAGTATACTATCGATTCGGAGTCTGATGCTGGTGGTAATCCGGTATTTCAGGAGGGGTTTTATCGGACGAGGTGAGGTAGTACAAAATTACTATTATTCATTGCTCACAGAATCAGAATCATGAAATTGGTAAATCTCATCAAACATCTTTTCTATTCGTTCTACTATATCAGGAATATTGCTAGCTGTGAGTCGATTAATTAGTAAATAACAACTTTTCTCAAGATATACTTTGTGATCGAAGTGAACGGGTGATACTATACTCTCAATATAGCGTCTATACACTCTGAATCGCTTTGTATTTTCTAATGCTTCACCTTCTAATATTGCTCCCATGAAGCCAAAAGAAGCATAAGGATTTTCTTCATAAAAGTTAAGTAGTGTTTTAGTGCAAGTAGCAATGATCCTTGAAGCATCGTTAGAAGCTGTAAGCAACTGGAATTTCTTACTAGAGTTAGTATGGTTTTTCAAGTAAAATTTGCCTACGAAGAAATTATACTCATACTGTTCTATATCAATTATGTATTGGTGGTTCTTCTTACAAGAGAAGGTGAACTTATGTTCAATTAAGAACGGTTCACCTTCTGCTGCTTGCCTTTTATTCGCTAACCTTGGTTCATATGGTGAGTCAAACATTAAAGACTATATTCGTAAGCTTTTATTCTATTCTTCCATAGCTCATCTGATGATACATGCTTAAACATATCGCCGCTTTTCGCGCCTTTATCAAAAGCATTCAATGACTTATTTAAATTATCATGCATTACAATCTGCTGAGTTGCAAATTTCTTTCCTAATGAAATAAACCACCTGAAGTGCCAAGGTACCTTATCTAAACTTGCCCTTTTGAAACTTTTAAGAAGATTAACATCAGTTGCAAGTTTGTCAGCAATTAGTCTCCACTGTTTATAATTCTCCGTAGTGATTGAGAAATCAGTTGCTGCATTTTTCTTATTAGATCGCTTAACTTTGTGAAGAAGATATCTAAGCAAAAATTGAACTATAATGAAAATACCAACTAAAGAAAAAATAGCTAATGGCATTAGGATCAATGCTAGGATAGTAGAGAGAATTTTATTAATATCCTTACGAATATCATAATTTAAGGTTGCAATAATAGCCTTGTACAACTGCTTTATATTTACTACAATTGCAGTCGCACGATTCGATGAGTCAAATCCGTGTATATTGGGAGCCAGATTCATAATTTAGACCTGATTTAGGGTTTTGCAAATTCAAGGATTCCTCTTATTTAGGAAAATGAATATTGTTCCACTTTTTCTATTTTATTTGACTTTTTTGAACATACAATATAAGTCAAAACTTAATGTAACGACACTACTTTAACTGTTTAACGCTAAAAATCGTTGCTTTTTGAGCATAATCATGTCATTTCAAAGCCAAAATTGCCACATTCTACATACTTACAATTCTCTCCTTAGGATACCTCTTTTCGATTGACTTAATACCCTCTACATAAGTTGCTGCATTCACATTAAAACTACCCCTTACCAGCGTATTCAGTAAGCCAATTGGGTTTAGCGAGTAGGAGATACGGCCTTTAGATACTTTTATGTGCGGTTGATTGGGCGTTTCCATGCTTTAGGGATTTTATTGCTCGATGCGCTTAATATTCCCTAAAATAAAGGATCAAGTTCATAATTCCTAACATCGTGTATTGCATTCTACGACTTTGATTAGGAAGTAATAATTATTGAACTCTTATTGGTAAATATGGAATTATAAAGACGAAGTATGAAGTTTTACCTGAGACCAATAGCGGAAGTCTTTCCGGTTAAGTATATATAGAAGAGTATTATGGTAGATGGCAATGGCAGCAATCAAAGCATCGGGCAGCGTTATCTCCACGTTCGCTTTAGCTTCAGTAAGTACTGTCTCTGTGCATGACTCTTAAGGTCAATTACAAAATTTTTCACTGATAACTGTGTTGGTTAATATTGCAAAGGATTGCTGGGAATTTAAAATCCTTATCCCAACTCATGTGGCACTAAAAAAAGCCCTAACACTGTGTGTTAGAGCCTTCAAGTTGTAGACCCACTAGGACTCGAACCTAGAACGACAGGACCAAAACCTGCTGTGTTGCCAATTACACCATGGGTCTATCCAGCTATAATAGCATACCTTTTTAGCAAGGCGATGCAAATATAAAACTTTCAAATGGTATTGAAAAGTTCCCGCTGCAAATTTTTTATTCATATTTTTCAAAAAGAGACTTTAAGCCCAGCCCCTTCAGGGTCTTCTTGACTGTGTTTTTGAGTGTCTCCTTGGTGTTGGTTTGCATTTTCTTCATGGCTGAGTCGCTGGGGCGCGGCTTGAAGATGGTATCGTGGTATTTGACGCCTTCGCCGATAGGGGAGTAGTAGTAGCTGTAGATGGATTTTCTGCTCTGGCTTTCTGGGATGTTGATGACATCGTAGCCGTGGTAGGAGGTATCAGTTGTTTCGAAGATGACGGCTTTATTGAAGCCTACTAGTACTTTCTTTTCTAGCACACTCACGTCTTCATTCCAAAGCTCTAGGTGGCCACCGTATGCTTCTTTCCAGTCTTTATTCAGATAGATCAGTAGATTCAGGCGGCGGTGCAAGTTCAGGATGGGGTGGATGGAAAAGTCCACATGAATATCCAAGAAACTGCCATTGCGCCCCTGATGCACCCCTGCACCGCGATGGTCGTCGGGTAGCACTAGGTCATCAATACCTACTACCTGCTCTAACCAGCTCACAAACTCCTGGCTTTTGATGGCATCTAATACCTTGATGAAATCGCCGTGGTACTGGTCAAAGCTCGAACCTTCTGATTTATTCTCGTTCAAGCCTTTGTAGTGCTTGCGCAGTTCCGTCATTTTGGGGAAATGCTGGTAGAGCGACTCCGCAATAGGAGCATCCAGAAAATTATCGATGACAATATGTTTGTATGGATGGGCTTCGTTGAATGCCGTCCGGAATGTACCGATACTGTCAGCATTGATGACAGAGGTATTTAGAATTGATGTTATTGCACTCATGTTTCTTGTCTTAGATGAGCACCAAAAATACAACTTCGAATTGGCTCCAACTAATCTACACAAAGGAAAAATTGCCGCTTAACTTACGCCACTTCAGTTGCACTTTGCTGGAGCAGTGCATGGTAGCGTTCCTCATTATTGAGAATTTCATACAGTTCGTAATGATAGGTAGGGTAAGTGGGTAAATCGTTGTGTCGGCCTCCTTCAATAGGAATCAAACTGATCAGCTGTGGAGCGAGTTCTTGTAGCATTTCGCTTTGCTTGAAGCTAATCAGGCGATCTTTTGTGCCGTGTAAGATAAAAATGGGGCAACTCACTTTCCGGATAAAAAAGTCGGTGCGAATCTGATAGCGCAACAACCATTTTAGCGGAAGCCAAAAACCATAACGCTTCACCTGATACAAAAAACTATAATAAGGCGAATCCAAAATCAACATCTTGGGCTTATTCCAAGAAGCAATCCGCGCGGCAATCCCACTGCCCAAAGAACGGCCATAAACCACAATCTGCGATTCTGGATATTGTGTACTGAGCCACTTATACACAGTTTGCGCATCGTTGTATAGCGTCGTCTCCGTGCGGCGGCCCGAGCTCTTCCCAAAGCCTCGGTAGTCCATCATAAAAAAATCGTAGCTCTTGCCTACAAAGTCCTTAGCAAACTTTGCCCAGCCCTTGATACTCCGCGAATTTCCCTTGAGGTAAAACACCACGCCCTTGGCATTGGGTATCTTGAAGTGTAAGCCATTAATCTGCCCACCATCTTCCATCTCAAAATTGACTTCATCGAAAGGGAAAGGGTACTGATACTCAAACGTTTTGGGCAAGATTTCAGGGCGAAAGAAAAAGTAATCCTGAAAAAAGTAAAAGATCAGACTCAAGCTGACATAAATGATGATGATATAGGCTACAATTTCCATGTACCGACAAATTATCCATTCTTTTGTTATATTTCAAAAAAATGAGCCAATGCCTGAGCAAAATCGACCGCTACGCCGCTACCCTGCACTGATTCCGCTATCCCGCGAGCACCATAAGTTGTTGGTATTAGCCCAACTACTCAAATCAGACGTGCCTAACTACAAGGGCTTGCCCGATACGCTCGAAGGCAAATGGAACTATACTGTTTCGCTTTCGCAAAATATCATGCTGCGCCACTTTCAGCAGGAGGAAGCGCAGTTGCTGCCTTTCGGCAAATCCTACTCGGAGCTAGAGCCCTTACTCGTACAGATGCAAGCGGAGCATACTGCTATCTTAGCGGCTTTCGCCAAATGTGAACGCGAACTAACGGCCACACAGCTCGATGTACTCGGTCGCTTGATCGAACAGCATGTGCGCTTCGAAGAGCGGCAATTGTTTGGTCTTATTCAGGCCCACCTGACTGATGACGAACTGGCCACCCTCAACTTTTGAATACTATGCAAATACAATATCGCACGCCCCAACTCACCGTCTTTGAAAGCGCCCTCTACCGCACCACATCCACCGTTTTCGCTAACGAAGATCTTATTCTAGTCGTCGATCCCAACTGGCTACCCGACGAGGTACTATCCATCCGCCAATATGTCGACCAGATTCGAGCAGGACAACCCCTCTACCTGCTCTTCACCCACTCCGACTACGACCACATTTTAGGCTACGACCTATTCCGCGATGCTAAGGTGATAGCTTCGAAGGCTTTCGCCAAAAATCCAGCTAAAGCTCAGGAAGTCTCCCAAGTACTGGCCTTTGATGATAAGCATTACATTCATCGACCGTACACGGTGGAATATCCAAGTGTAGATATTACGATTGCATCGGATGGAGAAAAAATAGAAGTGGGAGGAACAACCCTCAGCTTCCAGCTAGCGCCTGGCCACAACCCAGATGGCCTAATTGCCTACATCGAACCGGCAAGTATTTGGATCGTTGGCGATTATTTGAGTAATGTAGAATTTCCATTCATCTATTACCAGACCACAGCCTACATCCAAACGCTCCAAAAGGCACGGTATCACTTGCAGCATAAACAACCAAGAGTGCTCATTTCCGGTCACGGCGATATAGCGCTTGATCGCCAAGAGATGGAACGGCGTATCCAAGAATCATTGCTGTACATCGAAGAATTGGTAGCTGCGGCTAAAGGGAAACGTACTTTTGACCTAGCGCCTTGGCTTGCCCGCTATCCCTTCCCGAAAGGTTTGGTGGCATCGCACGAGGCGAACTTAGAGCTGGCGAAGCTAGAGCAAAATCCGTGAAGGTGGTTAGTAGTCAGTGGATAGTGAATAGCCGGATAGTGGATATTGTATAGGACGTCGATGTTGATTATTTGTTAATTTTAAAGAAAAAAGGAATGGAGTTACTCTTACATGAAGCTTACCTCTTATTAGGGATTGATGATGAAAAGGGGCATTTCACGGACTATTCTGGTTTCTATGGCTATGGATTTGTGACGGCTATTTTGCTGGATATGATAGAGCAGGGGGTATTAGATATAGAAGATAAACGAGTGGTCATTAAGAGCAGCAATAAAACGGTTAACAAGACTTTTAATCGTGCGTTAGAAGTGACTAAAAAATTTAAGAAGCCCCAAAAACTTGGGAATTGGATCAACTATATGATGGCTTACTCTTCTAAGCTTTACCGCTTCAGTTTGGATCGCCTCATTCGGCAGCAAATTTTAAAACAGACCTACTGGAAATTGCTTTGGGTTTTCAAAATCAAGCGCTATCCCACCAGAAATGGGCAGCCCGAGCGCGAGCTCATCCAGCGCTTGCGCCAAATTGTACTCCAAGGCGAGCAAGGCAGCCGCCAAGACCGGCAACTCCTCAAGCTACTGCAAGTATCCAAACAACTAAAAGCGGTATTTGCCGATAAGGCAGCACGCAAAAATGCAGAGCAGTTCATCAAGGCGATGCCACCAGAGGGTGCCTGGGGCGAGGCATTCGAGCAAGCTATCAAAGAAGTGGAAGCCGCCATGGTTGCGGCGATGATGGGGTAGGGTTATTTTATTTGCACCCCAAAACTTGCCTCCATCTTCTCCCCAGTTTCCAGCACCACCAAGCCATCTTCATTATTAAACGCATCAATATTGCAACTCATCGGCTCGATGGCGATAGAAGGGCGTTCCGGAGGGGTAAACAGCTGAATAAAGTTGAACTTACCTAGGCCTGTCTCTTGCCAATAAATCATTTGAGTTGTGCCATGCTGTAGCAGTACCTCTGCCCTTGGCGCAGGATCGACCAAGGCAAAGCAGTTATCAAGTATCGTCGCGCCAATTTTTTTCGCTTGCGCAAATTCATCGTAAGCATAGCGCTTACCTGTAGGTAGCATATGGCTATCAATACCGACCATCTCACAGGGCGGAAGCTGTAGCAGGATCTCATCCACTGGAGTAGCAATCTGAAAGTAAGGGTGCCAGCCCAGCCCAAATGGTATCGGCTGCGTCCCAATATTTCCGGCCTGCATCGTAGTCGTAAAACCACGATCTACATCCAACTGGTAGTTTACGGTTACCCTAAATGGAAAAGGATAGGCTTCCAATGCCCCATCATGCTCAAAGCTAAAGCGGATACTAGCCTGGCGCGCACTCGTCTCTACTCCCAAGAACTGCATAGGCTGATCCGTCCCATGCCCGTGCAACGCCGTATTCGTCACCGGATCATTAATAGCAAAATAATATTCCTTGCCCTGCCACTCATAGCGCCCATCTTTCAACCGATTCGGAAAGGGAAACAACAATAAGTTCTTATGCCAACGATTGAAGTCCACCTCTTTGGGCGTCGTGTACGCATCTAGTACAGCTACTCTTCCAAGGGTAAGATTGGTTAAGCAAGCGCCTACCTCGGGTACTACTTCCAGCCGCACTCCAGCCGCTTTATGGCTTAGAATATGCTTAGTATATTTCCCAAATTCAATATGCTCATGTATAAACATCATCAACTTTTTTAAACTCTCAAACTCGTTCTCTCTGGCTTTCCTAACCACATTAGGCACAGAAGGGCACATTAGAAACACAAAGGTAGTAAGAACTCGTTCTCTCTGGTTTTCCTAACCACATTAGGCACAGAAGGGCACATTAGAAACACAAAAGTAGTAAGAACTCATCCTCCGTCATCCATCCCCCGTCCTCCCAAGCTCGTCCTCCCAGGCTTTCCTAACCACATTAGGCACAGAAGGGCACATTAGAAACACAAAAGTAGTAAGAACTCGTCCCTCGTCCCCCGTCCTTCATCCCTCCCCCGCCCTCCCAAACCCTCAAACCCTCAAACCCCTAAACTCCCAAACTACTCCTTCTCCCCCTCACTCAGCAACCGCAACAACACCCCATTCGTCCACCCAAAACCATCTTGTACGGGGTACTCGCCACCGCCACCTTCCAAGCCCATATCTACCACATTATACTTCTCGACCATCTTGCCCGTACTTTCGTAGACTTTTACGTTTAGTGCTACCCAGCGATTTTTGATGTCTTCGGCTAAGGTATCGTGGCCATAGTTGCGTAAGCCTTGGATGGCAATCCACTGGAGGGGTGCCCAGCCATTGGGAGCGTCCCACTGCTGGCCAGTTTTGTTGAGGGTAGTGAGAATGCCGCCTGGGGCGAGCAGGGTAGTTTTTAGGGTAGCAGCCACTTGATCAGCTTGTGCTTGGGTGGCTACCTTGAAGTAGAGCGGATATAAGCCAGCTGCTGTGATATTGGTGCGTTGGGTAGCATCGGGGAAGTGGTAGTCTACAAAGAACTGCTGCTCTTCACTCCAATGATATTTTTGGATAGCTGCTTTGCGGGCTTCAGCGGCCTCCTTAATGCGGAGCATTTTCACGGATTCCCCCATTTTGGCGTAAGCCTGCTCCAAAACGAGCTCCAGATTATATAGTAAGCAGTTGAGGTCGACAGGAATAATTTCAGAGGCGATGATGGTATTCAGTTCATTAGGGTCCTCAAACCAGCGGCTGCTGAAATCCCAGCCCGATTCGCAGGCGGCGCGTAGGTTGCGGTACACTTCATTATAATCTCGGTTACTTTCTTTGGCTGTTTCGATATCATCGGCGTACATTTCGGCACGAGGAGATTGCTTATTGTCCCAATAGCGGTTTAGCTTGGAGCCATCTTCTAGGCGAACGGTTCGTAGTTTCGCTTCGCCAGATTGATAAAGTTCTCGGCTTTTATTCATCCAAAATCGGTACTCTTTATCCAGTTGAACTGCATATTTGTAATATACGCCATCGCCCTTTTCCTCTGCTAGTAGCTGCACCATAGCGCCAAAGAATGGAGGTTGGGAGCGCGAGTTGAAATAGGTGCGGTTGCCGTTGGGGATGAAGCCAAGGGTATCGATAATGTAGGCGAAGTTATCGACCATATTTTCGATCATGTCTGTTTTTCCTGCGGTTTGTAGGCCAAGCATGGTGAAGTAGCTATCCCAATAGTAGATTTCACCAAAGCGCCCCCCCGGAACAATGTAGGAGTGGGGGAGGGGGATTAAGGTGCCAGTGCTCTTGGCGTCGGGCTGACGGGTAAGCACTTCCCAAAGCGAATTGATGTGTGCTGCTGCATCTCTACTTTTATCAGTTTGAAAGCCGGAGGCGTACTGCTTAGGCATATCAAAATTTTCCAGTATAAAAGCTTTTAGATTAAATTCTTGCTGATTTTTTTGCGCAGCGTACTTTTCCAAAATAGCATCCGTTGGGTATTTGGGGGTACAGTCTACAAAGGTTTTGCCATCGGGAAATACGCGGGCCAGCTGGACATCTACGAAAAGTTGGCCGTAGCGATCATCTGGTGGAAGATGTTGTTTGGTTTCGGTGATAGGGGCTTGTTCTGGAGGAGGAGCTGCTTGTCGGCAGGCATTGAATCCAATTAAAAGCATAAAAAGCAATTGTAGGCGTCGCATAAAATATTGATTTGACGGTTTAGGACTGGAATGAACAAAGCTAGAAGGCAAATTGAATTCCACCAAAAAAATGAGCAAAAGAAAAAGATAAATAAAAAGTGCTAGTTTACTACTAACTTTAGGAATACAGAAAAAGTAGTGTTTATGTCGGCGCATCCGCTTACGCAAATACAGGCCATACGAGCGCAACTCGCAAAGGGAGAACTAAGCGAAGCGATACCCGCTTTGCTAGAACTTGCACCCCATGATTTTCAGGAAACAGCCATGCTTTTATCTAGCCGCTTTCATCGAATGGAGGAGGAAGAGATGGATGGAGTGCTGGCCAAAAGCGAGTATCGCTTGGAGTCTAATCGGCTATCAAAAGCCGCTTTACAGCTCTGCGGAAAGCTAAAAACGCATTTTACCAATGACAAGACGCACAAGTATATCCAGCTGGGCGAGAACCTATTGAAAGAAGAAAAATATGAGTTTGCCCTTGAATATTTTGAAAAAGCATACGAACTTGATCCCTATCAGCCTGATTTACTGATTAATATGGCCAGTGCCAAGATTATGCTGGGGGCTTTTAACGAAGCGATTGTGGATTTAAACGAAGCTTTTGAAAAAGGAAGTTTGAATACTTATGCCTACTACCTCCGCGCGATGGCCTATGAGGCAATGGGAATGTTGGATAAGGCAGCAGCAGATCGCGCTAGGCTGGCAGCAGATGACATTAATTTTAAACATTTAGAATAAGTTAGATATGAAGATGGTGCGTCATGGAAGTAAGACGATTTTGGTTGGCCTGATAGCCCTGTTTTGCTCCTTTAACTTAATGGGGCAAGATGAAGTGAGCAAGCTGCTAGAGCTGAAGCCCACTCCGGCTAAGAAGTCGTTAAAGGAATTGCTGGCTACTAAAAATACTAATCCGCTAAAAGGCTTAACCTTAAAGTTTGCAGATACCGGAAGCGGCACTCTCAAGCCAGGCCTAGTGGGCCTGCCGGTAGATAAAGCAGTGCGCAATGCCAATGGCACCAAAATCAATAGCCTGCGCATGATAGTAGTGAACCAACAGCCTAAAGTTGCTACCATCGCCTCCATTACCAACAAAGCAGCAGCCCAACAAGCCTACAGCTATTGGAGCAAGCAACTGCCACCCGCCAGTAGGCTTTTAGAAGTTCAAAATCTTACCAATAAGACCGTGCTCAAGTATAAAGATGCCAAGGGCGTTGTGCGCACTTTGAGTAAGAGCTTACGCAAAAATGCCAAACTAGCAGGTGTCGCAGCGGCCATGTGGGCTACTTACCAACTGCTACCTGCCGAGACGCAGCAGGAGATCAAAAACCAGGTATTGCCTACTAATTACTAATCACAACAATCTTCCGATCTGAAAAGCGGTTTGCGTAAGCGCATCTGATGTTTCCGCCAAAGCGGTAGACAAATTGACCGGGCGTTGCTGAATGCTAAAGGCAGCCCGCAAGCCTATATGCTTAATATCCTCTGGACTTGCCAGCAGCGCCCCACACAGCGCAATAACTGGAATATTATGCCGCTGAGCCAGTTGGGTAATACCGGCAATTAACTTGCCGTGGAGCGTCTGATGATCAATTTTTCCTTCGCCAGTGATGATGTAATCAATTCCCTTTAATTGGGCCTCAAAGTTGGTATG
>JBCCRH010000051.1:0-20419 GCA_039208045.1 Bacteroidota bacterium | reverse complement strand
CATTTGGATGTGGTACAGATTTCCGATGGAGATGTGGTAGCTATCACGGGCCAAGACGCGGAGGCAGGGGCTATTTTTGTGGAAGCGGGGGCGCAGCTCAGCTTGCTGGGCGCCAGTTTTGCGCTGCGGCTGTATAATGCTCAAGCAGGGCCTGACTTGATAGTGAACGGCATTTTTCAGGATAACGCCAATAGTGGGGGAGGTAATGGAGTGTACTTTCTGAATGGGAGTACCTGGCTACTCGGCTCATCTTCTACGATGATGAAGACGAATAATTCGAGTGCGGCGCGCTATCGGGATCACTATGAGGGGGGGATGGCCTCGATTCCCCCTTCGGCCAATTGGATTATTCGGTACCAGGGTGCTGGGAATCCTTCCTTTACTTCCATAGATGCGTATTACCCTAATCTGATATTTGAGAGCTATGCGGGGCATTGGGAGCCTGCTATTGGAGCCAGTCGGTTTCAGGGTATTCATGGAACGGCTACGATCCTAGGCGATCTGAATATTGGTGGGGCTGGTACGGGCACAGTGGGAATTATTAACCAGAACACGAATCCTCAGCTGATTCGAGTATTTGGTAATACCACTATACAAGCAGGGTCTACGCTGACAACTGCTGGCAACAAGACTGGTGCGGGCTTTGCTTTCAGTGGGCATTTGCAGGTGGATGGTACGCTGGATGCTTCTAGTGGAACTGGTAAGGTGGCGATGTATGGCTGGGGGAGTCAGTTCATTAGTGGCGGTGGAGATTTATTGATTCGCGATATGGAGGTGAGCAATGGAGCTGCTGTTGAGCTTTATCGACCCGTGGAAGTGCTGGGGAGCCTTCAGTTGGTGCAGGGGAATATAGTGCTGAATACATCTAATTTGACGGTATATGGGGGCATCTGGGGCGGTGGATTGTGGGGCTATGTGCAGACCAATGTTTTTGGGCCAGATGGGGGCTATTTGTATCAGCCCCTTACGGGAAATACGGATTTTCCGATCGGTAATAATTCGTTTAGTCCAGCATATGTTAGTGGAGGAAGTGGTATGTTGGGGATGCGTGTGGAGGATCGGGTGGTGATGCAGGTGCCAGAGGAAGTTCAGATTGTCACGGAGGTGGTTAATCACACTTGGCTAGTGGATAATATGAGCCAGAGTGATTTCTCTGTTACCCTGGAGTGGGACTCTTACTTTGAGCTGTCGGGTTTTGATCGCTCTAATTGTGATATTGCAGAACTCGCTAATGGGGTTTGGGAAGAAGGGCCGGGGCAAAGCGCGCAGGGCAGTGGGCCATTTTGGGTAAGTAAATCGGTGAATGGTCGCAGTGAAGGCTTTAGTGTAGCAAGTAGTGGGGCTTTACCCCTGGATTGGCTATTCTTTACCGGAATTTCGCACGGAGATGCGGTGGAGTTGCAATGGAGGGTAGAGCAGCTCTTCCTGCATGATCGCTTTGAAATAGAGCGGAGTACGGATCGACGTATCTTTCAGAAAATTGGAGAGATCGAGACCCCTACCTATCAAATGGAAGCTCAAGACTATACCTTTTGGGATGAAAACCCGGCTGCTGGCGTAAACTACTACCGCCTCAAACAAGTCGATCAGGATCGGCGATTTTCGTATAGTCCGATCATTGCGGTGCAGCCCTCTACTATTGTGCGAAAAGTGCAGGTGCAAAGCCTAGTGAGCAAAGATTGTACCGTAACTATACCTGATGGCGAGGAGGCGGAAGCCATCTTCCAGCTGTATGATACTAACGGAGTACTCCTTTTAGAGCGAGCAACCTCCATCCCTTCAACGTTTACGCTGCCTATGGCTGATTTATTAAGTGGACTATATGTCCTACATTCCAAGGTAGGCTCCCAGCAATTATCTCATAAAATAGTTAAGCAATAAGACAAAATTATGGCAGCGCCGATCTTTGACGAATAAGCTTTCGCTTAATGGGGGCGTCAGTATAAATGCTAGTGTAGCGTTGAGTAAAAAAATAGTTCAAAAGAAAATGGGTTGTTGGAGATGATACCGTGTAAGTGGAGATCGATCACTAGCAACCAATTTTTTAAGAGCATGCTTGGACTTTACTTTTCGAGCGAGAGCCGCTAAATTTTGTTCTGAACAAGACGCGATGCGGGAGTATAGCCGGAGCTACACGACCAAAGAGGCAAGTGTACCGATGGATACAGTTGCATGCAGTGCAGGACAAAATTTGGCAATTGCAGCCGAAAGGGTGAAGTTCAAACATGCTCTAAAAGGTGTAACTTTGTTTAAAATCAATAAAGGATGATTATAGCTAATCCTATATACGATGTAGTATTTAAGCGACTCATGGAAAACGAGCGGGTCGCTAAGTTTTTTATCAGCACTCTATTGAGGCGGGAGATTCACTCCATCAGAGTGCGGCCACAAGAATTTACGTATACCGATGAGTCAAGAGGTATTGCGGTATTCCGATTGGATTTTATAGCGATTGTAGAAACAGAAGATGGGGGAACAAAGAAAATCCTCATCGAGATGCAGAAAGTAAAAAATCATATTGACCTGATACGGTTTAGAAGCTATTTAGCAGAGCAGTATAAAAAAGAGGATGTAGTAGATGGAGAAAAGCTGACGCTTCCCATCACTACCATTTACATTTTAGGGTTTAAAATACCAGAGATTAAAAGCGCCTGCTTTCATGTCGAACGCCGCTATAAAGACCTGATTGATAATAAGTTAATAGAAGAGAAGAGTTACTTTGTGGAACGCTTGTCGCACGATAGCTATGTGGTACAAGTTAAAAGAATCGGGCAACGCTACCAAACCCGCTTAGACAAATTGCTGAGTGTTTTTGAGCAACGCCATTTTACCGATGCTACAGAAGTAGTTAAAGAATACAAGTACGAGATTGACGAAGAGGAAGTAAAGGTGATTACTGAAATCTTACACTATTCTGGTACTGATCCCGAAGCTCGGAAGGCCCTAGAGATAGAGCAGGAAGCGTGGAGAACCATAGATGCCTATTTTGCTGAAAAAGAGCGGAAATACCAAAAAAAATTGCTCGCCGTGACTGAGGAATTGAATGAAAAAGGTAAGGAGCTTGATGAAAAAAACAAGGCACTGGATGAGAAGAAAAGAACATTGGAAGAGCAAGACAAACTGCTGGAAGAGCAAAAAAGATTAATTGAGGAGCTTCGGCAAAGGCTAGAATCCGATGAAGAAGGCGAATGAATTCCTAATTTTAACAGTTAATTCCCCTTTTTTGAGTAAATTTGCTACTCAATGATAGAAACTTTAATCTCTTCAAAGACTAGAATAAAATTATTGCTTAAGTTTTTTTTAAACAGCAATACTACTGCCTATCTTCGCAGCCTAGAAAGTGAATTTGGCGAATCCACCAATGGGATTAGAGTAGAACTAAATCGGCTAGAAGAAGCCGGGATGTTAAACTCCGAGCTCAAAGGAAACAAGAAAATATTTAGTGCAAATACCAAGCATCCGTTGTTCAGGGAGATTCACAACATCCTACTTAAGCATATTGGATTAGATAGCATCATTGAGAATGTGGTGGAGCGATTAGGAGATGTACAGGAGGTACTTTTGGTAGGTGCTTTTTCCAAAGGATTGAATAGCCAGATCATTGATTTGATCTTTATTGGAAATATTGATAAGACGTATTTAGTAAATTTGGTAGACAAAGCCGAAGACCTGGTTCGACGTAAAATTCGGTATTTGATCTACAGTGAAGAAGAGGCTTTACAAATGGATTGGTCTGATTTTAAGCCTAAGCCACTAGTGCTATGGACCAAAGACCAACAACTATAATAGCAATTAAAATATAGTGCATGAGCATACAAATGGTTGATCTAAAGAGGCAGTATAAAAAGATACAAGAAGAGGTAGATACCGCTGTGTTAGAAGTGATTCGTTCTGCTGCGTTTATTAATGGGCCAGCTGTAAAAGAATTCCAAGCTTCTATGGAAGCTTATCTGGATGCCAAGCATGTGATCCCCTGTGCTAATGGAACAGATGCCTTGCAGATCGCACTCATGGCATTGGATATGCAGCCAGGAGATGAGGTGATCGTACCTTCTTTTACCTATGTTTCTTCTGCTGAGGTGATCGGCTTGCTCAACCTAAAGCCCATCATGGTAGATGTAGATCGCGATACCTTTAACGTTACTGCTGAAATCATTGAAGCAGCCATTACCTCTCGCACCAGAGCCGTTATCCCCGTCAATCTGTTTGGCCAGAGTTGTGACATGGAACCTATTATGGAAGTTGCCAAGAAGCATAACCTTTGGGTAGTAGAGGACAACGCACAGGCTATCGGCGCGGACTATACCTTTAGTGATGGTCGGAGCCAAAAAACGGGCACTATCGGTCATATCGGTTGCACCTCATTTTATCCTTCTAAAAATTTGGGAGCTTATGGCGACGCTGGAGCACTCTATACCAATGACGATGAGCTAGGTAAAAAGTGCCAAATGATTGCTAATCACGGACAGACCAAGCGCTATTACCACGGCAAAATTGGCATAAACTCCAGACTAGATTCCATTCAGGCGGCCATTCTCAATATTAAGCTGAAGCACTTAGATGAATATGCAGCAGGCCGTCGCAAAGCAGCCGACTATTACGATGCGGCTTTCGCCGAAATGGAAGTATTACAAACCCCCAAGCGCGATCCTAGATCAAGCCACGTATTCCACCAATATACCTTACAAGTAAAAGATGGTCGTAGAGACGAACTACAACCATACCTCCGGGAAAAAGGCATCCCATCCATGATCTACTACCCCGTACCCTTGACGGAGCAAGATGCCTACAAGCACCTCATCCAAGCAAACGTACCACCCATGCCCAACACCGATTACCTGTGCAAAACAGTCATTTCACTGCCCATGCACCCCGATTTAACCGAAACGCAACTAGAAGAGATAGTAACAGCCGTAAAAAGCTTCTTCAACTAAAAAGAAACACTGACTACCAACAACCGACCACTGTATACTGAAGACTGACCACTGACAACTATATACTGACTACCACAAAAAACAAAGAACCGAATTAGTGCACACTGAACTAATACAAAAAGAAAAGAAAATTGCGCTCATAGGCTTAGGCTACGTTGGCCTACCTTTAGCGCTGGCTTTCGCCAAAAAGTTCAAGGTCATCGGCTTTGACATCAATGCGGAACGGGTGCAGATGATGCAGCGAGGAGAAGACCCTTCTAAGGAGCTGGAGGCTAGTGCATTTGAAGGTACAGATATTGAGTTTACTGCCGATCCTGAAGTACTTCGCACTGCTCATTTCTTTGTAGTAGCCGTCCCCACACCTATCGACGAGCACAATAATCCGAATCTAAGGCCGCTCCTATCCGCGACGCGCACTGTTGGTAAAGTACTCAAAAAGGGAGATTACGTCATCTTCGAATCCACGGTCTACCCAGGCGCTACCGAAGAAGATTGTGTCCCCATTCTTGAAGAACTTTCTGGCCTAAAAATGGGGGTAGACTTCAAAGTGGGCTATTCCCCAGAGCGCATCAATCCAGGGGATAAAGAGCATACCGTAGAAAAGATTTTGAAAGTAGTATCTGGCAATGACGAAGAAGCGCTAGAAGAAATTGCAGCTGTATACGGAGCTGTTATCCATGCCGGTATTTACAAAGCCAAAACGATCAAAGTAGCCGAAGCAGCTAAAGTAATCGAGAATACCCAGCGCGATCTCAACATTGCCTTTATGAATGAGCTGTCGCTCATTTTTGATAAGATGGATATTGATACCCAAGCGGTACTCGATGCTGCCGGAACGAAGTGGAATTTCCTCCGCTTTTACCCTGGCCTAGTGGGGGGGCACTGTATTGGTGTGGATCCCTACTATTTGTTACATAAGTCAAAAGAACTGGGCTACACGCCCCAGGTCATCACTGCGGGCCGCAGGATTAATGACGAAATGCCTGGGCACATCGCGAAGCGATTGGTGCAGATGTTGATCCAAAAAGGAAAGAATCCAGGGCAGTGCAAAGTGCTCATCATGGGTATTACCTTCAAAGAAGATGTGGCAGATATTCGAAACTCGAAGGTGGCTGATTTAGCACAGGAGCTGATGCAGTATTCCATCAATGTACATATCACTGATCCACATGCATCTCCCAACGAGGTGGCACATGAGTACAAGTTGAGTTTGGTGGATGAGATTTCAGACAATTACGATGCAGTGATCATTGCAGTAAAACATAAAGCATACAAAGCCTATACGCCTGAACGATTGAGAGCTTTGATGAATGGCACGCCCATTTTGATGGATTTGAAGGGGATGTTGGAGCCAGACACGGCCTTGGAGGAAGTAAATTATTGGAGATTATAAAAGCAAATGCCATGGAATCCCCAATAAATCAACTACATCCTGAAGAAGCCCGCTGGTTTGCCATACGCACCAAGTTTAAGCACGAAAAGCAAGCTGCGAAATGGCTCATTAGTAATGAAGTAGAAGTGTACTTGCCCCTGCAAAAGCTGGTACGTCGGTACACGCGGAAAGTAAAAACTGTAGAATTGCCATTGATCAGTGGCTATCTATTTGTAAAAATAACAAAGGCAGAATATCTGACGGTGCTGAAAACATCTGGAGTAGTGGGCTTCATAAGGATAGCAAAACAACTGATTGCGATTCCTGAAGCAGAGATCAAGCTCATGCAGCGCGTAGTGGGAGAGACAGATGGCAGTGCTGAAGTAAGTCCAATTTCGCTTGCTAATGGAGATGCTGTAGAGATTATCGGTGGGCAATTGACCGGCGTGCGTGGCAAGTTATTGGATTGTAGTAATGATAAAAACTTTTTAGTAGAACTCACTCATATCGGCTTTGAGCTAAGGATGCAAATTCCATCTGAATTGCTTCGTCGATGTGCAAAGAGCTTTGCTTAGAAAGAACTATAACTATACGATAGCCTAGTGCTATTATTATCGACATATCTCCTTTCGGCCTTAAAGTCCTTGCGACTTTTCAAAGGCGGAGCCGTATTTCTCCAGGTCGTTGATTGCTAATATACAAGTTCATCCTTCTGCCATTGTCGACGATGGGGCTACCATTGGAACAGGCACAAAAGTGTGGCACTTTTCGCACCTTATGCCAAAGTGTGTGATTGGTGAAAACTGCAACTTAGGACAGAATGTATTTGTCGCCAATCACGTCATACTGGGCAACAATGTACGCGTGCAAAATAACGTGTCCCTGTACGAAGGCGTCACTTGTGAAGACGATGTTTTTCTGGGGCCTAGCATGGTTTTCACTAATGTATACAATCCAAGAAGTGCAGTGAGCCGCAAGAACGAGTATCGTCATACTTTAGTGAAAAGAGGAGCTACGATAGGCGCAAACGCAACCATCGTTTGTGGAGCAACTATTGGTGCTTATGCTTTTGTTGGAGCAGGTGCAGTGGTGAACAAAGATGTACCTGCCTATGCCCTTATGGTGGGTGTTCCTGCCCGTCAGATTGGATGGATGAGCGAGCACGGAGAACGTCTAGTATTTAGCGAAAGCGGAATAGCTACCTGCCCAGGAGATGGAGCACGCTACGAGATACGCCATAATCAAGTTCAAAAAGTAGGATGACAAAACACCTTATTACAGGTACAGCGGGTTTTATTGGGTACCATTTGGCGCAAGCCTTAGTAGAACGAGGAGACACGGTGATTGGATTGGATGTGATTAACGATTATTATGATGTTAATCTAAAATACAGTCGGTTGACCCAGGCCGGGTTTGATGTAAAAGAACTTGAATACAACAAGCTGATTCAGAGCAAGATTAACCTCAATCATTTTTTTATTCAGCTACAGCTGGAAGATGAGGCGAACTTGAATGAATTATTCAGAACGCAACGGTTCGACAAAGTCTGCAATCTGGCAGCTCAGGCAGGAGTGCGCTACAGTTTGATTAATCCTAGAGCCTACATCAACAGCAATATTATTGGATTCACCAATATCCTGGAATGCTGTAGACACCATAACGTAAAGCATCTAGCTTATGCCAGCAGCTCTAGCGTATACGGCCTAAACGAAAGCGTCCCCTTCGCCACAAGTGACAATGTGGACCACCCCATTTCGCTCTACGCCGCCAGCAAAAAGAGCAACGAATTGATGGCCCATACCTATAGTCATTTGTTCGATTTGCCTACAACAGGCCTTCGCTTTTTCACGGTTTATGGCCCCTGGGGCCGCCCCGATATGGCGCTCTTTTTGTTCACCAAAGCCATGCTGCAAGGAGAAGCTATCAATGTGTTTAATCACGGCAAAATGGTACGAGATTTTACCTATATAGACGATATCGTAGAAGGAGTAATACGCGTATTGGATCATCCGCCAAAAGGCAATGCAGCATGGAGTGGAAAATCGCCAGATCCCTCTACCTCGAAAGGCCCCTACAAAGTGTATAATATCGGCAATAATAACCCAGTGCAGCTCATGGATTTTATCCAAGCTATTGAGCAAGAGCTAGGGATAAAAGCCGAGAAAAACATGATGCCCATCCAACCCGGCGATGTAGCCATGACCCATGCAGACGTCAAAGATTTAGTGCATGATTTGGGTTATAAGCCTGCGACTCCAATTCAAAAAGGAGTAAAAGCGTTCATCAATTGGTATCGCGAATATTACCAGCAATAAATCGCGTTGTTCAATTTTTTCAAAAAGAAAGTAATCCCTACCACAAGTCTTGTCGACTTGAAAATAGACATGCACTCCCACCTCATCCCCGGAATAGATGACGGCGCACCAGATATGGACACAGCAATTATGCTGATCGAAGGGCTTAAAGAACTGGGTATAGAGCGTATTATTACCACCCCACACGTGATGTCCGATCTTTATCCAAATACTTCTGCCACCATTCTTTCCGGCCGCGATGAAGTGCGTAGAGAACTACAACAGCGAGGTATCCACATCGGATTTGATGCTGCCGCAGAATACCTATTGGATGAAGGCTTTGAAGCAAAACTTCAAGCTGATAATCTACTAACTTTTGGTAATCAGCATGTACTCGTTGAAATGAGTTTTGTTGCGCCACCACCCAATTTAGAGAACCTTTTATTCCAGCTGCAAGTTAAAGGCTATCGCCCCATCATGGCACATCCCGAGCGCTACTTGTACTGGCATGCTACCAAAGAAAAGTACACCGCCCTAAAAGAAAAAGGCGTACAACTCCAACTCAATATGCTATCGCTAACCGGCTATTATGGTGAAAGTGTAAAAGCAGTTGCGAATTATATGCTGAAGAAGGGGTTGGTAGATTATTTGGGAACAGATTTGCATCATGAACAGCATTTGGCTCAGCTAAAGCAAATAGAGAAAGTTGCGATTTTTGAGTCTGATCTGGTAGCCCAGCATCAGCTTTGAGCCTATGTTAGGAGTGTTACCAACTCTAGTTTTACTTCTACTTCTCGTAATTATTTCAATACCTAGTGGCGGCTGCCCGAACAGACACTGTTTGACGGAGGAGTTTGTCTGTTCTAGCCTTTTTGCTTCGTTTTTTGGCAATGAAAAAATGAAGGGCTCAGTCCGTACAGGCCCATGCAGGTTTAACTTTGGCGAAACTGTCCTGGAAGGACAACCTGTCAATAATCATACATAAAAACTAAAATGATGCTCCAGCGGAGCAATCTGTCAACAAGCAATGCACTTCATTAAGGGCAAATATAAAAGGAAGAGTTACTATCCAAGCGCTCTGATAGTAGCTATGCTTACAGCAAGCTTCATCACCCTACAAGCCCAGTACGGCCTGCTACAACAACACCCCCTAGAAACACAGTGGTATGAAAACGAGTCCCTCCACCGCGACTCCGCCTACCTACACTCCGCGATTCGCCCTTGGCACCGCACATCCGTCGAACGTTTTAGTAGACGAGCAGACCTACTACAGGATAGCATTACGACAACAAACAAGTTTTGGAATTGGGCAGGTCGCAAGCTATGGCAGGAAAACTTGGTGAAGCTAGAGGGAAAAAACTATACCTTGACGTTTGATCCTGTATTAGTAGTGGCGGCAGGGCAAGATCAAGCTTCAGAAGGGGATTATACGTTCCAAAATTCCAGAGGGTTTCGGTTGGAGCTAGCATTGGGAGAAAAGCTGACCGCTTATTCTACTTTTGTAGAGACACAGGCGCGATTGCCGCAGCATTTGGAGGCGTTTACTGCACAAAACAGGGTAGTACCCGGCTTTTGGCGTACCAAAAACGAGCCTAATAATGTATTCGACTTTGCCTATGTAGCCGGAGAAGTCGGCTACACGCCTAATGAAATCTTCCACTTTCGCTTAGGGCATGGCAAGCAATTTATAGGGGAGGGTTATCGCTCGATGTTGATTTCAGATAATGCCGTCAACTATCCTTTTTTTCGGATTGAAACGCAATTTGGCCCGATCAAGTACATCAATACGTGGGCGATTATGAATGATATTCGCTCCAGCGTGATGGTAGGAGATATTTTCGCCAAGAAGTACTTATCGATGCACTACTTGAGCATCAATTTCTCGAAGCGCTTCAATCTAGGCTTCTTTGAAGGTAATATGTGGGGCGACGAATTGAATGAATTTGGCTTTGATTTTAACTTCCTAAATCCAGTGATCTTCTTCCGGCCAGTAGAGTTTGCGCAAGGGTCGGATGGGGGGAATAGTATTATTGGTATAAACACCTCTTACTTATTTGATGGGGGCATCCAAGTATATGGGCAGTTGGTCATTGACGATTTTAAGTTTGAGGATTTTCAGAACTGGAGCGAAGGGAGTTGGCTCAATTTATATGCTTGGCAGCTAGGGGTAAAGTATGGCGATGCACTTGGGGTAAAGAATCTATTCTTACGACTAGAGTATAATGCAGCTAGACCTTATATGTACAGCCACCGAAAGATTTTAACCAATTGGGCCCATTACAACCAAGCCCTAGCACATCCTTGGGGTGGCAACTTTGAAGAGTTTTTGGCGCAAGCCCAATACCGCTATGGCCGATGGTACTTTGAGGGGGCTATTCATATTGGTCGCCTAGGGCGAGATATTGGTAATGAGAATTATGGAGGCGATATTTATCAATCCTACGAAGATCGGGTAGCAGATACCGACGTCTTTATTGTCCACGGAGCAGCAAGCGAATTGACGTATTGGCGAGCGGAAGTATCCTATATTTTTAATCCCATCAGCAATTTGCGATTGTTGGCAGGATATCGCTCAAGAGAGGAGACGGTGATAGAAAATGGCCTTCCTGACAGTCGAGCTTGGTATGTTGGAGTAGGGACGAATTTGTATCGTGGGTATGATGATTTTTAGCAGATGAAGCGCTTTGCCCTGATCGGTGCAGCTGGTTATGTCGCTCCTCGCCACATGAAAGCCATAAAAGATACCAATAATATACTGCTGGCAGCATTAGATAAAAACGACTCTGTAGGCATTATCGACAATTACTTCCCTGAGGCAGATTTTTTCGTAGAATACGAGCGTTTTGATCGGCATCTGGAAAAACTAAAAAGAGAAGGGACTAAGCTAGATTACCTCAGTGTATGCTCTCCCAACTACCTACACGACGCGCACATTCGATTTGGCCTGCGCTATGGTATGGATGTAATTTGTGAAAAGCCATTAGTATTAAACCCTTGGAATGTAGATGCCCTCCAAGCGATGTCAGAAGAGACCGGACAGCAAATTTATAATATCTTACAACTACGCCTACACCCAAGTGTAATCGCTTTACGCAAAAAAATAGCCCGAGCACCGGCCAACAAAATATTCGATGTACGACTCACCTATCAGACATCCAGAGGAAAGTGGTACTATACCAGCTGGAAAGGAGAAGCAGCCAAATCAGGAGGAATTGCCACCAACATAGGCATCCACTTTTTCGATATATTGCAATGGATTTTCGGAGCTGTGCAAGAAAATATTGTACACCTACACACACACGACCGAGCAGCCGGTTTCTTGCACCTAGAAAAAGCACGCGTGCAGTGGTTTT
Source organism: Bacteroidota bacterium (assembly GCA_039208045.1). Lineage (GTDB taxonomy): Bacteria > Bacteroidota > Bacteroidia > Chitinophagales > Saprospiraceae > JBCCRH01. The sequence continues at coordinate 8,466 of JBCCRH010000051.1, read as the reverse complement.
TGAGTATCAACGCAGAGACACTAGATACTCACTTACGTGAAAAAGGCACTCGAACCTATCGCTCTATACAAATCGAAGGCGAGGAGTTCGAGTTTAGCGGCGGCTTTGAAGACCTGCACACCAAAAGCTATGAGGCAATCTTAGCAGGTGAAGGCTTTGGGATAGAAGAAGCTTCAAATGCTATAAAAATCGCCTACGACATCCGAAATCAAGAACCTGTAGGATTGAAGGGGGATTATCACCCTTTAGCAGAGTTGGCATCGTCGGGGCACCCCTTTAAGAGGAATAATAGAAATGCTTGACAGTAAGATAGATAGGGCGTATATTCATCAAAAAAAAGGAATGATCACTTCTTTTGATCAATTAGATTTAAGCAAGCGATATACCTATGCAGATTATTTGACTTGGCAGTTTCAAGAGCGTGTTGAATTACTGCGTGGACTCGTACGTAAAATGTCGCCTGCTCCAACGGATACACATCAAAGAATAATTTTGAATCTGAGCTTTCTTTTCAAAGGATTCTTGAAAGGAAAGAAATGTCAGGCACGCCCAGCTCCTTATGATGTTCGCTTGATTATTGCTAAAGACACCCCAATGTCAAGTAAACGAAGAAAAACTGCAAAATCAGTTTCCGATGAAGAAATCCAAACAGTGGTTCAGCCAGATTTGTCCGTCATTTGTGATCCTTCAAAAATTGATCGGCGAGGTTGTCTAGGCTCTCCTGACCTAGTGATCGAAATTTTATCCGAAGGAAATAACCAGGACGATACTGTAGAAAAATTTGCCATTTATGAGTCAGCGGGCATCCCAGAATACTGGATGATACACCCTTATGAGCAAACGGTAATCATCTACATCCTAGATAATGAAGGGAAATACATCGGTTCAAAGCCATATGTACCTAGTACGCAACTAACATCGGAAGTACTGCCAGGTTTGGTTATTGACGTTGAAGAGATATTTGAGTAATTTGCAATAATAATGATTCACAATATAAAAATACCGATCAAACAGCTTAATGAAGCCACCATCAGGGAACTGCAACAAAAATACCCCAATGCTGATTTCTATGTAGACCCTCATCCAGAGGGAAAGAAAAATGATAAAAAAGAAGAAGACTTTTGGCCAATCATTGCTTTATTCGATTGGGAACAAGAGGAAGATGACGACATAGTAGCACCAGCTATTAATGCCCTCACTCGATCTGCTATCCGTACTATTTATGAATTTGCAGATATCCTTTCGAAAAAACTGTATGAATTAGATCAAAAAAAATACGCTCTTCATCTTGGTGAAGATAGCTGGAAAGCCGATCGGTATTTCTCAGTCGATAACTTTTTATATGCTCGCTGCTGCGCAGTCGCCAATGGGAAAGACTACTTCAACGAAGTGCTGGAAACCCCAGCACAAATGCCCAAAGACCTGACCTTTGAAGTACTATTGTACCTAGCCAAAACAGCCTATCAACAGAAAACAGGAAAAGAATTCGCCTATGTCCCTGCTTTTCCAATAGAAACTTACAGCAACAAAGAAGGGTGGAAAAACTAGCTGCCGAATGCCCGTTCACGGAAACTCTCGAAAAAATAAAAAGAAGCATCATCTCTACGCCATTCATGATCAAGAGGAAGAAGATATCTTCAAATATGGTATTAGTGATTCGCCGATCGGCAAAGACGGCTACTCTAAGCGTATTCGTGAACAAGTAAATTTCCTGAATAGCGCTGTAGGCTGGCTACGATATATCGGAGAAATTCTGGTGCAAAGTATTGCCGGTCGAGCAAAAGCCAGAGCTCTCGAAGATGAATACATCGAAAACTACGAAAAAGAAAATGGCAGAAAACCCCGCGGCAACCGTAGTTGAGCGCACTGCAAAACAACACCTAACCGGCCTTGTCCACTTTAGCCAGCGTTCTTAGCACAGCTTTCATCCCAGGAAGAAAAACTGGTTAAAGCTCTGCCAACTGGCTTCAGAGGAATCTAGAAAATAGCACTTAGCATGACTTTGACTCTGAGAACATAAAGCAACGTTGAAGGGAAGAAAGCTATAGGAAAAGCAGGCAAAATCGGCCTTGTCAATTTTTGGTTAGTGTTCTTGGCACAACTTTCAGCCTAGAAAGAACAACTTGCTAAAGCTCTGCTAACTGGCCTTAGAGGAATCTGGCTCATAGTACTTAGCATAACTTTTTACATTGGAGCACCAAGCAACGAGAAAGAGAGCCGACGAAGGAGGAGAACAGCTTCGTTGCGCGCCAGAAAAGTTATGCTTAGTACTATCCAGATTGATCGACAGCCTTGATTTTTTGGTTCTTTTGTATCAAGACAAAAGAACAGGCAAAAAAGTAAAGCCAAAACAAATCCTGTTACTCATTGTAAAATGCCCTCCCGCTTTCAGCCTATTAGACTTCAGCGGGATTAAATTGCACAGTGTGCATTTAACATGACAACACATCAACTAAAATACTTCCTACTCTTTACAGTAATCCTCCTCCTTAACTCCTGCGTCTCTCACCAAGAACTACTAAATTTCAATGAGGGTGCTCCTTTTCCAAGCAGTCCCGAAGCCATAGGAGAAATCCCGCCCCTCAAAATACAACCCGATGACTTGTTATCGATTCGGGTACTGGCATTAGATCTGGAAGCCGTAGTACCTTACAATATTGACCCACCAAACATGGCTAATATGCAGATACAAGCTGGCCAAGGCGCTCGTCCCCTCTTTGGCTACCTCGTAGATAACGAAGGCTATATCGACTTCCCTAATCTGGGGCGCATCAAAATAGCAGGCCTTACTACCGGCGAAGCTAGAGCCCTGCTAATTGATAAATTATCAGAATACTTGGTCGATCCAACCGTTGTTGTCCGCTTTCTAAATTTCAGGATCACTGTACTCGGTGAAGCCAATAGTCCCGGCACCTTCCTCTTTGCCAATGAACGCGTTACCATACTCGATGCCCTCGGTCAAGCCGGCGACCTTAGCGACTATGCCAATCGAACCAACATCCTGGTGATCCGCCAACAAAATGACCAGCGTACTACGGGGAGAATCAACCTACAAGAAACCAATATATTTGAATCACCCTACTTCTACCTCAAACAAAATGACGTGATCTACGTCGAACCTCTAAACGAAAAAACCGCCGTCGTCAGAGACCAAACCCAGCGTATCCTTCCTTGGGTATCTGTAATTACCGGCCTAGTAACCCTAACTTTGGCCATTACCAGTTTTACAAACTAGTAACATGAAGTAAAGTCCTACGATAGCTCCTTTGTGCCTTTAATATCTCTGATGTATTTAATTTAGATCCCAAACTAAGCAAACACAACAAACATTGAAAAAATCATTTAACGATACCGACCCTTTCGCTTTCGAAGAAAAGCCATTCGACCTACGAGGGTTCCTCTACAAATACCTCTTTCGCTATTGGTATCTCTATATTCTCTTCGTAGCCCTGGCCGGCACCGGTGCATGGCTCTATCTGCGCTATAGTACGCCAGTCTACGAAGTCAAAGGCACCCTCCTCATCAAAAGCAATCAATCAACTACAGGTAGTGGAGCCTCCGAAGAACTCATTCTACAAGACCTGGGTCTAATGGGAGGAGATAAAAATGTATCAAATGAAATTCAAATTCTCAAGTCCCGTACCCTGATGGAACAGGTGGTACAAGAGTTGGGACTCAATATCCGTATCTTTTCAGAAGGACGAGTAAAAACTACTGAAATATATAAGAGCAAAGCACCATTTCAGTTTTTGCAGGCGGAACTCGATAGCGCCAGCTATGGCAAGCGATACTTCTTACAAATCGTAGACGAGCAGAACTTCCAGTGGGGACGTAAATTAGACGCAATGGAAACCCACCGTTTTGGGGACGTATTAATAACAGAGAGTGGTAATTTTATTATCAATCGGACGGAGAAACAGTTTAGTAAAGCAACACCTTATATCATTCGTTTTCAGGAACCAGAAAGCATGGCCAAAAGCTATGCAAGTAAACTACGGATAAAGACGGTAGGAGATTGGTCGAGTGTGCTAGAACTGTCTATGCAGGACGAAGTTCCCGACCGAGCAGCAGATGCTATCAATAAACTCACAGAAGTCTATAATGAAGCAGCGATAGAGGACAAAAATAAAGTTAGTAAAAATACCCTCGATTTCATCGATGATCGATTAGAATTGCTAACGCAGGAATTAACCGAAGTAGAAACAGATGTGGAAGCCTACAAACGCCGAAATCAAATTACGACAAATGCTGGTGCCGAAGTTAACTTGCTTTACAGTGAACTATCCCGAATCGATGAACAACTCACCAGCCTTATGATTCAAGAACAGGTGCTAGATGCCGTAGAAGACTACATCAGCGATGATGCCAATCTGGATAAACCGATTCCGTTTAGTTCAGGCATCGACAACTCGGCGTTATCATCACTAATTACAAGTTACAATCAAATGCTGGTAGAGCGGGATCGCCTTCGGCGAAGTGCAACAGCTAATAATCCTATTTTGCAGGAAGCAGAAGCACAAGTCAGTAGTATGCGCGTGACGGTGCTGCAATCCTTGCGCAATATTATCCGCGAAGTGCAGGCCAATATAAGTGCGTTGAAAACCCAAAAACAACAGGCACAAAGTGGGATCACCACCGTGCCGCGCAAAGAACGGGAATTGTTGGAAATCCAGCGCCAGCGAGCCATTAAAGAACAACTCTATTTGTATCTGCTGCAAAAGCGGGAAGAAACGGCGCTGTCTATGGCTGTGACGGTGGCCAATTCTCGAGTGATTGACCGGGCTCAACAAAGTAGTAATAAACCCGTAAAGCCCCAGCCCCCAACCATCTATGGATTGGCTTTTGTATTAGGACTGGGGGTGCCGGCAGGATTGATTGTACTGCGTGTCCTCCTGGACGATACCGTTCGTACGGAAGACGACCTCAAAAACCAGATTGATACCCCTATTCTTGGCGGGGTAGCAATTAAAAGAGGGGAAGAACAGATCATTGTTAGAAAAGGCAGTCGCTCGGCTGTGGCAGAAATGTTTCGCCTGCTGCGTACCAATCTACAGTTTGTGGATAGTGAAGCTACCGGGGCGAAAGCCATCCTGATTACTTCCAGCATGAGCGGAGAAGGTAAGAGTTTCATCACAGCCAACTTGGGGATGGCCTTTGCATTGTCACAGAAAAAAGTAGTGCTGCTAGGCTGCGATTTGCGGAAACCTAAATTGGGCCGATACCTTGGCGCCGAAAGTGGAAGCAAAGGCATTACTAATTACCTTATTGGGGAAGCGACCCTAGATGATGTGCTGCAGCCTACCGATCATGATCCGAACCTGTTTTACATCAGCTCGGGGCCCATACCGCCGAACCCCAGTGAGCTATTGATTAATCATCGCATGGATGAACTGATGGAAGCCCTGAAATCTGACTTCAACCTGATCCTAATTGATACGCCTCCGGTGGGGTTGGTGGCCGATGCGCTATTGTTGAATAAATACATTTCCAGTGCACTCTTCGTAGTGCGCATGGGCCGGACGAAAAAAGGAATGCTCAAGGTGATTGAAGAGATCAGTCGACAGGAAAAGTTGAACCGGGTTAGTGTTGTTATGAATGGCCTTTTGCGAAAGAAGGGATACGGCTATGGGTATGGCTATGGGTATAGCTATGGGTACGGTTATGGATACTATGAAGAGGATAAAAACGGAGGCATTCTAAATCGTTTATTCAAACGTAGGTAGGTGTCTAAGGCTAGGAAAAAAATCTTCCACTTAGTATGTTCTAATGGATTAGGCCACTTCAAACGTACAAATGAATTGTGGTTTCACTTACGCAATGAAATAGAAGCAGAAGTGATAATTGCTTGTGAAAAATGGCAATTTGAACATTTTCGATCACATCTGAAGGATGAATTAGTATCGGATAGTAATAGTATATGTTTTAATTTCTTAGAGCTAGGAGGCACTCTTAAATGGCAAGAACGGCCTACTCAGTACGACTGGAATGCTTATAAAAATCGACGGATAGTACTTAAAAATATTATATCTAAACTGAATTTAGACTTAGTAATCAGTGATAATCTGACTAGTGTAGTTGATCTCCATCCAAATGTCTTACTAATCGGCTCTTTTTTGTGGCATGATGTTTTAGAGAATATTGAGGAAAAGCCAGAAGGTTTAAAAGCCATTATTAGCTTTGAAAAAGAGTTGCTTCGTCGTATATGTCCAACATCTGTTAGTATTCAAGAAATTACTATGCCTGCGCTAAAAAAATGGACTAATAATAAAGGCGTTTCTTGGTTTATTAAACGAACATATCACCGTCCTTCAAAACTAATAAATAGTAAGGAAAAATTAAATGTTTTAATTAGCACTGGACTTTCTGACGCAGGAACAGCAGGTGTAATTGATTTATTGTATCATCTAAATAGTCAACTGAATCTTCGTTTTTTTAGTGGCAAAGCTACTGCTAAAAAAGTATCAAAATTAGATAACCTTTTCATACATCCTTTTCATTTCTCAGCGTCTGAATTCAAGCAAATAGACCTAATGATTGCTCGGCCAGGCATTGGAATCATTACTGAAGCCATTGAATTTCAAATCCCCATTATAGCAATCGATAATGGAAATAATAAGGAAATGAATTTTAATGCTCGACAAATAGCCGCATTGGGAATAGGTTGGGATGCAATTAATCAATCATTTGATATTGGATGGTTTTTTCATAGCTATGATTCAAAGATAAAACAACTGAAACAGCGGCCTACAGATGGCTTTATCCAAATAAAAGAAATTCTACAAAAGAGATTAAATAATGCTTGATATTTCAAAGCTTTTTTTAAGTAAACGAAATAGCATCCTTGATGCTTTAAAAATACAAGAAAATGCAATTAAGTACAATTTACCTAAAGGTTTAGTTATCGTTGTTAATGATGATCAGAAACTAATTGGGACAGTGACAGATGGTGATATCAGACGTGCTATGCTTAATGGCAGAACTTTGAAATCTCCAATTTCCGATATGATGCAAACTAATCCTATTTCATTTCCTGATAACTGGAGTACAAGAAAAATTCTAAAAAATCTTCCAAGTGAGTTACAAAAAAGGGATCGGAATAGTAGAAATTTCCTCGGCAAAATTATCATTACTAATGAACAGTCAATCCCAATTAAAGTAGTAGAATACCACCAGCTATGGGAATATAGAATGGCACTTCATCGTCATATTTCTGTCATTGGACTAGGATATGTAGGTTTAACCTTAGCCTTAGCCCTTGCCGATGCTGGATTTAAAATAACAGGGATAGACATAGACAAAAACAAGCTTGATCAACTTGATATAGGTAAATCTTATATTCACGAAGTTGGGTTGCCAGAGCTGTTACGGGAACATATTCATACTTCCTTTTTTGTGTCTGCTGATATTCCTAGCGATTCGGATGTTTTTATCATTTCAGTAGGTACTCCAATCCTCCAGTCTAACGATCGGGGATTAGACTTAAAACCTAATATGAATTTTCTGGAGGCAGCGCTACAAACTACTGCACCAAAACTTAGACCAGGCAGCTTAGTTATCTTACGTTCTACAGTACCGGTTGGAACATGTCGAAATTATGTGATTCCAATGCTGGAAAAATTGAGTGGACTTAAGTGTGGGTTTGATTTTCATTTAGCTTTTGCACCTGAAAGAACAGCAGAAGGTAAGGCCATTAAAGAGCTGAGGTCATTACCGCAAATTATAGGAGGTTACAATGAAGATTCTACAGATGCTACAGGTGCTATTTTCAAAGAATTGACTCCTACCATTGTTCGCGTAGATTCTTTAGAAGCAGCAGAAATGGTCAAACTCATAAATAACTCTTTTAGAGATTATGTTTTTGCCTATTCTAATTTTATAGCGCAGGTAGCTGGCAAATTTAATCTAAATATAAATGAGGTGCTTTGGGCTGCGAATGAAAGGTACCCTCGTAATAAAGTACCATTTCCAAGCCCTGGTGTAGGAGGTCCTTGTTTAACTAAGGATCCTTTTATTTTTTCTTCTGTAGTAGAAAGTTTGGGTATGCACGATCATCTTTTCAAGATGAGTCGACATATTAATGAAAGTATGCACCAATATATTGTAGAACAATTAGAAGAACAACTACACAAACAAAATAAAAAGATAAAAAACACTACCATTTTAATCTGTGGCTTAGCTTTCAAGGGACAACCTGAAACAGGTGATATTAGAAATTCTTCTTCAGTATTGATTCTTAAAGAATTAGAAAAAAGAGGTGCTTGTGTGTTTGGTTATGATCCTGTAGCTACAGATGAAGATTTATCTCTTTTTGATATTAAGAAAGTAAATATTCCAAGAGGGTTTAAGGATATGGAAGTAGTAATGTTTTTAAACAATCATAAAAGTTTTGAAAAAATCGATGTTTTTTCTATGGTTCGTAAAATGGCTGTTAATCCAATTATTTATGATGGTTGGAATCTATTTCAT
>JBCCRH010000050.1:0-20633 GCA_039208045.1 Bacteroidota bacterium | reverse complement strand
GCCAAATGGCTACACCTTGACGGCGATTACCAGCCTGATCTGCACCAAGAAAGTATTGGAACAGCATGCACCTGTGGGGTTTCAAACCCCTGCTAAAGCTTATGGGGCGGATTTGATTATGGAAGTAGAGGGGGTAAAGCGGGAAGTTATTTGATTTTGAAAAGCATGAATGAAAAACTAAAACAACTTTATCAGTCGGTCATTCTGGAGCATCAGCGTGAGCCTTTTCATTACCAAAAGCAAGAAAATGCTAGCTTGAAACTAGAAGCATATAATCCACTATGTGGCGATAAATTTGAGTTGTTTTTAGAGATGAAGGGCGACCGGATTACTGAGGCGTACTTCTTTGGCTATGGCTGTGCTATTTCCAAGGCGTCGAGTTCGGTGCTGGTAAAGCGTATCATTGGGAAGTCGTTAGAGGAAGTGCGGGAGCTTTTTGATCAATTTTATGACGTGGTACAACCAGATGCTGGTGCTCCTGTTTCGAATGTAGATGAAGAACTGGAGGCCTTTGCGGGGGCTCGGCAATTTCCGGGGCGCTTGAAATGCGCGACGCTGAGCTGGGATGCTTTAAAGGAATTTATAGAAGAACGAAAAAACGAAGGAATATGATTTGGGTGATCGTCGCTGTGGTGCTTTCGATAGTGAGTTTTCCGCTTATTGCCAATGTGCTGGCCAAGCAAAGTGGGTGGCGAAAATTGGCAGAAAGATATGCCATAACAGAAGTGCCTAAGAAGATGAAAGGTGTGCCGCTTAATGTGTGGTCGGCAAGCATTGGTGGGTTTAGCTACCAGAATGTGCTGCGCATGAAGTCTTCTGCTAAAGGTCTGATTATCTGGATGACTTGGCCGTTTAGTTTATCGCACAAAGCGATCCGTATTCCTTGGAAAGCCATTACTAAGGTGGAAGAGCATACCCAACTAGGACGACCAGCCAAGCGACTCGTGGTTGGTGATCCTGTGGTTACTACTATTGATTTGAGTAAAAAGGATTACAATCGGGTTCAAGGAGAATTACGGCTGAAGACTATTCGGAAATAGGCTATAATAAATGCTTTTTTACCAACCAGCTGTAGGCATCGGTATGTAGTTCTTCGAAAGCTGTCTTGGGCGGCATCCATAGCAATTCGTGGTCGTCTTCTACTTTCCCTTTTGGATAAAGTCCGATTGGTTCTGCAATAAAAAAGTGGGCAATTTTGTTGAAGTAGCTATCTCTACTGCTAGAGTAAAAATATTCTTTGGCGCTGCCGAGGTATGCTTTGATTTGGATGAAAAGGCCGGTTTCTTCCATAACCTCTCGATGAAGCGCTAGTTCTTTGCTTTCGCCAGGATCGATGCCGCCGCCAGGGAGGTAGAGGTGGCCCCAGTCGGTATCAACTACGGCTAATTCTCGTTTTTTATTGAGGATGAGGGCGTAGCTGCCAGGGCGTTCAATGTAGTCGGTGTCATTGGGGATTTCGCCAAATTGGGGAGTAGGTAGTTCTATCATTTTTTGGGTGTGTGAGATGAGTGAAAGTATAATAAGGTACGATTGGCGCAATTAGTTCCATAAAAAAAGTGCTGATCTGCATTAAGCCGACCAGCACTCCTTTTCTATCCTATTCTTTACAAATCAATGCTTTTCAGTTCCTCTCCAATGGGGGGGCGAAATACGACGGCTTCATCGAAGGCATCCATCACAACTTTGCTTCTGGGGCCGATTTCGCCTCGAAGCAATTCTTTAGAAAGGGCATTGAGTACTTTTTTCTGAATGACTCGCTTGACAGGGCGTGCCCCAAATTCCGCACTGTAGCCTGTTCGCGCTAGCCAGTCAATGGCTTCTTCGGTTGCCGTGAATTCAATTTCTTGCTTTGCCAGAATGGCTTCCACTTCCTCTAGCTGTAGCTTTACAATAGAGCGGATGTGTCGCTTACTCAGCGGCTGGAACATGATTACTTCATCAATTCGATTGAGAAACTCTGGGCGTACCGATTTCTTCAATAGTTCAAAGACTAGCTCTTCAGTTTCTTCAATAACGGCTGCTTTGCTACGCCCTTCAAATTTGGAAAATTGTTCTCTAATAATACTCGATCCAATGTTTGAAGTCATAATCACGATGGCATTTTTGAAGTTAGCTACGCGTCCCTTGTTATCTGTCAATCGCCCATCCTCCAGCACTTGTAGCAAGATGTTGAACACATCGGGATGTGCCTTTTCAATCTCATCGAGCAAGACGACAGAGTAAGGCTTGCGCCGAACAGCTTCTGTCAATTGCCCCCCTTCGTCATAGCCCACGTAGCCCGGAGGAGCACCTACTAAACGGCTTACTGTATGCCGTTCTTGATATTCGCTCATATCGATGCGCGTCATCAAGTTCTCGTCATCAAATAGGTACTCGGCTAAGGCTTTCGCCAGCTCTGTTTTTCCGACCCCCGTAGTACCCAAGAAGAGGAACGAGCCGATGGGGCGTTTTTCGTTAGAAAGGCCAGTACGACTTCGGCGGATGGCATCGGCTACTGCTTCTACTGCTATATTTTGTCCAACTACACGCTGGTGAAGGTCTTCTTCTAAGTGGAGTAGCTTTTCTCGTTCGCTCTTCAGCATGCGCGTCACGGGCACGCCGGTCCAGCGGGAAACGATTTCTGCAATATCTTCGGCGTCTACTTCTTCCTTTACAAGTTGCTTTCCACTTTCTTGCATGACGATTAAGCGTTCATTGAACTCCTCTAAGCGTACTTTCACCTCTGGTATTCGGCCATAGCGAATTTCAGCTACTTCGCTAAAATTCCCTTCTCGTTCTGCGCGGTTGGCCGCTACTTTGAGCTGCTCGATATCTTCCTTGGCTTTTTGGATGCCCAATACCACTTCGCGCTCGCTCTCCCACTGTGCTTTTAGTTCATTACTAACTTCTTCTAAGTTGGCTAACTCTTCGTTGATGCGTCCAATTTTTAGCTCATCGCTCTCGCGCTTCACTGCTTCGCGCTCGATTTCTAGCTGGCGAATTTTGCGTTCTACTTCGTCTAGCTCCTCTGGCATAGAGTTCATTTCTAGACGTAGGCGAGCCGCTGCCTCATCCACCAAATCGATGGCTTTGTCTGGCAAAAATCGGTCAGCGATGTAGCGGGTAGATAACTGCACCGCAGCTACGATAGCATCGTCCTTTATGTTGATTTTGTGGTGCGTTTCATAGCGCTCTTTCAAGCCCCGCAAGATCGAAATAGCATCCTCTTCCCCGGGCTCATCTACTACAACTTTCTGGAAGCGACGCTCTAGCGCTTTATCTTTTTCGATATACTTTTGATATTCTGCCAAGGTGGTGGCACCAATAGCACGCAGTTATCCTCTAGCCAGGGCGGGCTTCAAAATATTGGCTGCATCCATCGCACCTTGATTCTTCCCAGCACCTACCAGCGTATGAATTTCATCAATGAATAAAAAGATATTACCATCGGCGGAAACGACTTCATTGATGACTGCTTTTAAGCGCTCCTCAAACTCCCCTTGAAATTTCGCTCCAGCGATCATTGCGCCCATATCGAGGGCAAAAATCTCTTTGTCGCGCAAATCTTCCGGCACATCACCCTCGACGATTCGGTGAGCCAAGCCTTCGGCAATAGCCGTTTTACCTACCCCCGGTTCTCCGATAAGAATGGGGTTATTCTTCGTACGGCGGGCGAGGATGTGCAATAGGCGGCGAATTTCTTCTTCTCGACCAATAACGGGGTCGAGCTTGCCGCTGCGGGCCCGTTCGTTGAGGTTTACTGCGTATTTGCCTAGTGCATTATACGTATTTTCTGCACTTTGGCTGGTTACTCGGTTCCCTTTGCGCAATTCGGTAATGGCTGCTTTGAGTGCTTTCTCAGTTACACCGCTATCCTTCAGCATTTGGGCAATATTGTCTTTGCCCGCTAGCATGGCCAATAGGATATGTTCTAATGCTACATATTCATCCTGAAATTCTTTCAATAGAATATTTGCTTTTTGTAGAGCTTCTGTCCCCGCTCGTGATAGGTATTGCCCTGCTCCTCCTGCCACTTTTGGGTAGGACTGCATGATACTATCAGTTGCTAGTTTTACGGTATTAAAATTGACGCCTAATTTTTTAAAAATATAGGGTGTCACATGCTGATCGACTTCGAGGATACCTTTAAATATGTGCCCCGTCTCGATTGCTTGATGACCTTGCTCCATGGCGTGCTGCTGTGCGCGTTGCATCGCCTCTTGGGCTTTTATCGTTAGATTATTTAGGTTCATTATCTCCTCTTTTTTAGTGTCAAACGTTATACGCATTTACGCACCTCACAGTTCATGTGTAAGCACGCAAATGCTTAGACTCCTTGACCTCGTCAATTACTCGATCGTAATCTTAGTCTTGCTCTTAGCCTCTGTCACCTTTGGGATTTCGATAAACAAAACACCCTGCTCGTACTTAGCATTGATGGCGGCCGTATCTATCCCTTTCGGTAAACGGAAGGAACGCTTGAAGTTTTGGTAGTTAAAGCCTTTTCGGATATAGTTTGCTTTGTTTGTATGCTCTCCTTCACTTTTGGCTGAGATGGTCAGCACTTGCTCTTCTACTTGTAAGTCAAATGCTTCTTTACTTAGTCCTGGCGCTGCTACTTCTAGCGTGAATGCTTGGTCGCTTTCGCGAATATTTACTGCGGGTAGGGTAGCGGCCCATTGTAAATTGGTACTTGGGATATGAAAAAAGTCTTCATTTAAAATATTATCAATCAGTTTGTTGATAGTCGGGAAAATTCTTTCTGTTGTCATTTGTCGATTGTTTATGAATGATAAATCTATCGTCAGTATTGCAAGGGCTGTGCCAGGGAGAGCGCAGGGGGATATTGGGGTAAGAATGGCAGGGGAGTGGGGGTTGGGGTGTAAAAATGGCAGGTTTGTTTGGGGGTTGGTGTAAAAATGGCAGGAGGGGAGGGGGAAGAGGGTAGGACGGGGGACGGAGGGAAGGGGGATGGAGAGGAGGATGGGCGACGGAGGAGAGGGAGACGGGTTTGGGAGTTTGAGGGTTGGGGTGGAGGAGATTGGCCCAATATTGGATATTTAAGCGGTGCAAGGGCTAAGTAATATCCAATATTTCGCGGGAAGGGGTGACGAATGATGAGGTTTGCAAAAAAACTTGAAAAAAGTGGTTTAAAAGTTGTGGAATTTTTCCGTTTCTGCGTCTTTAAGCTGCGCAGCGCTGCAAAACCTTGGAGGTTGACTGGTACGTGTCAGGAAAAACCTCCAAGGTTTAAGCCTGGGGGCAGCTTAATTTTACGGGAAGGTGTAGCTAAATCCCAGCCCATAATTCCAGGAAACGACTTTGTAAATACCGATTTCACCAGGACTTACATAGCCAACACCCATACCTACGAAGGGGCGGAGGGCCCAGCGATCAAAATCAGTGCTAAAGCCCAAATTGAGGTCAAGATCAATGCCGGCGGCTAGTAATATTCGATCTAGATCTCGGTAGACTTCTAGGTCGACATTCTCGAAGTCAAGATCCAACAGATCTGGGTCGAAGGAGAGGAAGTAGCGGGTTTGCATACTGAGCGCAGCTTCAAAGATTTCATCTGCCTGGTAGGAAATCATATTGGTTAGGGAAAGGGCAACGGCGGTTCGCGTGGGTTCTACGCCGTCTTTTAGAAAGTGAAAGTCTATGCCCTGTAAAGTTGAGTATTGGACGACACTCTCGTCGTCAGTGATACGTGTTTTGCTGTACAACTCCAGGTAATTAACAGTAGCATCAAACTCATCGGGGAGTAGGAGGCGCTCATAGCGTAGCTTGGCGTCTACTTGGTCAGTGATCCCATAGCCAATTCTTCCTCCAAATACCTGATATTGATCGACTCTAGTTTGCCCACTTCGGGCGCGTGGTTCATATTGAGCAATACCTCCTGCTATTTCTAATTTACCTTTTCCAAGGGTGTGAGCAGTTTCATAGCGGCTAGCAACAGGGCCAACACAGCTACTGAATAAGAGACTACTTAAAAGCGAGATCGAGAAAGCTAAGCGAATAGTTTTCATGATTAATGTTTAGTTTAGTGATGCGCAAATGATTTATTTAGAATGAGCAAGATACTTAAAAATGGCTAAGGTAAGTTTTACGGAGGCGTTAAAGCAGTTTTTTCCTGGCTTGGCTACAATAGATAGTAAAGCGGGGACTATCTGGGAATTATTGGGAGAATTGGAATTGACTCATCCCGGTATTAAAGGCTATCTGGTTGATGAGCGGGGGGCAATGCGAAAACATGTTAATATCTATATTGGTGACGAACTGATTAAGGATAGAGTGCGACTGTCGGATACCATCTCTGTACACGATCAAGTGCTCATCTTTCAGGCCCTTTCTGGGGGATAAAATTTTCATCCTTGGAACGATATTCAACTTTTTTGATAGGAACGAGTAAGGGACTGGTGGAGGTGAACTGCCTTGGCGGCAAATGGCAAATTACGACTTGCCACTTTGTGGGGTTTCCAGTTTCATACGTGTTTGTAGACGAACGTTCCGGGACATGGTGGGCAGCTTTGGCGCATCGGCATTGGGGACAGAAATTGCATCGGTCTAACGATAGAGGGGCTTCGTGGGAAGCGGTATCGGTGCCTACTTACCCACAACATGCGCGCCTGAAGTCAGGTCGTCCGGCTACTTTGCGCAAGATTTGGTCGATGGCGCACGGGGGCGTGGATCGCCCGAAAGTGCTTTATGTAGGCACGGAGCCAGGAGGACTGTTTGTGAGTGAGGACGGAGGAGATAGCTTTCAGCTCCTGGAGAGTCTATGGAATCATCCATCACGGGAGCACCAGTGGTTCGGGGCGGGAAGAGATCATCCTTTTATCCACTCTATTGTAGTCGATCCGCGCGATAGTGCGCACTTCTATATTGCGATCAGTTGTGCTGGGGTATTTGAAACTTGGGATGGAGGAAAAACTTGGGCACCTAAAAATAAGGGCTTGATAGCAGCTTATCTACCCAATCCACATGTGGAAATTGGGCATGATCCTCACCTGTTATTAGCCTGTCGTGCTCAGCCGGAAGTGCTTTGGCAGCAAAATCACTGTGGTATTTTTCGGTCAACGAATGGTGGGGCGTACTGGGAAAATATTTCTGGTGAAAATGACTTTCCAGACTATGGGTTTGCGCTAGCTATTGAGCCTAACGACCCTAATATTGCATGGGTTATTCCCGTTACAGATGATACCAAGCGGGTAGCTCCAAACTTGGCGCTGAGTGTATGCCAGACTACGGATGGGGGCAAAAGCTGGCAACGCTTTTCTTCGGGTTTACCCCAGGAGTTTTGCTTCGATATTGTCTTTCGGCATAGCCTGGTTAAACGAGGGAAGGTGCTGCTCTTTGGTACGACTACTGGTAATCTCTACCTTTCGGAAAATGGAGGAGAGCATTGGCAAACACTCAGTAACCATCTAGCGCGGGTAGAAGTAGTAGCTGCGACTGAGCCGAGTTATTGATCCCTGAGTGCTAAAACCGGATTAATCATAGCAGCTCGTATGCCTGGAATTAGGCCAGCTAAGGTGCCAGAAACCAACAGCACGATCAAGGCCCATACGGCCGTCATAAAATTGAGCTGTGGATTGTAGAAAAAATCACTATCCAAACCAAAATTATCGATGGCATATTGTATGAAGGCAATTAAGCCACAGCCTAGGGCAAGCCCTGCATAGCCTGCTACGCTAGTAAGTACAATCGCCTCCCGCAAAATCATGCTAATAATCGACCAAGGAGTAGCTCCTAATGATTTGCGGATGCCAATTTCTCGGGTGCGCTCCCGCACAATAATCATCATAATATTACCCACTCCCACTACCCCTGCGATAATCGTTCCGATGGCAACCAACCAGCTAAAACCACTAATACCTGTAAAAATAGTCTGCATCTTCTGGTATTCTTCTTCTACATTGGCAGAGCCGAAAGCGCGTTGATCGTTGGGGGCCACGGAATGGCGCTGTGCGAGGAGTGCCTTAGCTTTATCTTCTACCACTCGTGCCGGAATTCCCTCTTTGGGGAGTAATGCAAACCAGCCCACTTGATTTGCTCGGTTGAAGGCGCGTTGGAGCGCTGTATTGGGCAAATAAATTGTTTGTAATTCATCTCTTGCATCTTCTCCTTTTGATTTGGTATCGAATACCCCCACTACCTTGAAAGAAATCCCCTTGATTTTGATATACTCTCCTAAAGGATCCATTCCTTCTGGAAATAGCACTTCTTGCACCCGTTTTCCAATCACCGCCACCTTTCGGGCTTGCTCAATATCTCGATCGTTGACGAAGCGGCCATTGGTCACCCAGATGGGGTTGACTAGGGTAAAGGCAGGATAATCGCCATACACCCCAAAATTAGCAGATCGATCGCCATATTCGATAGAGAAATCGCCATTCAGAGGGGTGCGGGGGGCGATGGCTGCCATCTCTGGAATGCCAGACTTTAGCGCTGCAATATCTTCATTGCGCAGTTGGATATAGCGCCCCGGCTGTAGACCTTTATAGGGTATACTTGTCCGCTGCGTCCATAGAAAGACCGTATTTTTATTAATATCAAAACCTCGCTTTGCTCCGTTTTCGAGCCCTTTCCCGGCACCTAGCAGGATCACTAACATGAAAATACCCCAAAACACACCGAAGGCCGTGAGGAGGGCACGCAGTTTGTGCTTTTTGATACTTTGGTAAATTTCTTGCCACTTGTCGTAATCAAACATAAGGAAAGGGTTTTGAAGTAGTCAGTAGTTAGTAGTCGGTGGTCAGTCGTCAGTGGTCAGTAATTAGTTGTCAGTAGTCACTCTCAAACTCCTAAATTCCTAAACTCTCAAACTATTCCCTACTCGTCCCGCAAGGCCACTACTGGCATAATCTTGGCAGCCCGCATGGCGGGAAAGAGCCCAGCTAAGGCCCCTGCAATGACCAGTACTACAACGGCAGAGACAACGACGGAGAAGTTCACTTGTGGATTATCAAAATATTCAATATCAGCTCCTGCAATGCTGAGAATTTGATTGAGACTATACAACAGGCCTATACCTGCTACTAAGCCCAGATAACCCGCAATGCCTGTGATAAAAATAGACTCTTGCACAATCATGCTGACAATCGACTGTGGGGTAGCACCAAGGGCCTTTCGCACCCCAATTTCTTTCGTTCGCTCGCGAACGGTGATCATCATAATGTTGCTAACCCCTACAATACCCGCGATCAAAGTGCCGATACCAACAATCCAAACAAAGGTTTTGATACCAAAAAATAGGCCCATGACAGACTTATAGTTATCCTCCTGATTGTGCGTCCAGAAGGCTTGATTATCGTCGGGGTGTACCAGGTGGCGCTCCTTGAGTTTGGTGAGCACGCGTTGCTCCAAATCCTTACCAGAGACTCCTTCCTTAGTCGTTACTGCAAATAGGCGAACACTACGTTCTGGATTATAGGTGCGCTGAAATGTAGTAAATGGAATATAAATTCGTTCTGAAAAGCGCCCGCCCCAGCCATCATCGTGGAATAGTCCCAACACCTTAAAGGCACTTCCCTTGATCAAAATTTCTTTGCCAATGGGGTCTTCGCCTGGCTCAAAAAGCACTGCCGAAACCCGGTCTCCAATGACACATACTTTTCGATTCTCGAAATTATCATTGGGGTTCATTTTTCGCCCCGCCAAATAGTCTTGGTAGATCTTAATCTTAAAATACTCATCACCTGCCCCCAATACCATAAACGGCCCTGACTTGTTCTTATGGACAATATTGAAATTACCTACTAGCCAGTTCTCCGGCGACATGTATTCGATGCCTTCCACGTTTTCCCGAACATAAGTCAGATCGTCTTCATGAAACTCAATATACCGCCCTGGTGCCATGCCCTTGTGCGGCAAAGAGGTCTGATCCGTAAAAAACCAGATACTATTGGTAGCATCCAAGATCATATCTGACATCACCCCATTTTGCAAGCCCTGGCCCGCACCCAATAACATCACTAGCATCAGAATACCCCAAAATACCCCAAACGCAGTAGCAATCGTACGCCACTTGTTATTTTGAATAGTTGCAAATATCTCTTGCCATTTGTCGCGATCAAACATAAGGAAAGGGTTTTTTAGTAGTCAGTGGATAGTGGATAGTGGATAGTGGATAGTGGTCAGTGGTCGGTGGGCAGTAATCAGTGGGCAGTGGGCAGGGACATTCCTCCATCCCCCGTCCTCCATTTCTCCTCTGTCCTTCTCCCTCGTCCTCCGTCCTCCCCACCCCCGTCCTTCGTCCTTCCTCTCTCCCTTCTCCCTCCTCAAACTCCCTTAAACCAGTCTTGAAAATACACTCCTAAAATAGGGACGGGCTCGGTTTCTTCTTTGATAGCTCCGATCATGCCTACCACCCATAGGAGGACGCCGAGCAGGGAGCCTGCGGCCCAAATGAGCCATCCGATGAAGGGGACGACGGCAATGATGCTACAGGCAGTAAATAGTAAGAGAATGCCTAGTGATTGGCGGATATGAAAAGAAGCAAGTTCGCTCTTAGGTCTATTGAGGATCATGGCTACGATCCAGCCGACGATGGTGAGGTAAGAAATGATACTGACGACTTTAGGGTCGGTGCCTTCTATTAAGGGCTCTCCAGCATTTGACATGATGATGTAAATGTTTTTTGAATGTAAATATTGAACTACAGTAAGTTAGGACTCTTCTGGGGAAATACCAATCGTTTTTTGCTCAGTTGGGGATTTATTGGGATAAAGGTAAAGAAGTTGTATACCTAGCAATTTTTCACCCCTGCAAGTTTTGGCTATTTCAGTTCTTTACGGTCAAGCCAAAATACTCTGCTTATGTATCGACTACTCTTACTTCTTCTCGTATCAACTTATTTGGCGAAAGCCCAAACAGCAGAAGACCTTCTTCAGATGAATATAGAAAAAATGGAGGAGGAATATGAAAAAATGGATGTGCCTCGGCTGCAGCTGAGTTATCAAAGCCTGCTAGATGATTTGGGGAGCCGAAAGCGGTTGGACAAGCAATATCATTTTTTTAACGATTTACGAACAGAGTTAGCGAAGATTGATACGGCTCAGCTGACTGATTTAGCGTATTTAGACTATGCCATCTTGCAGCATGAATGCCAGATACATCTACAACGAATTGACCTGTCACAACGGTTTTTAGCAACTGGCAAAGCAGTAACGGATCAGGGTATTTTTCACCAGCCCAATGGAAAAGCATGGTATATCTTTCTAATGCAGTGGTGGACTTCAGCCGATGTAAGCCCCGACGAAATGATGGCTTTTGGTGCAGCAGAGGTAGCAAAGGTGAAGGCTGCCATGGAACAGATCAAATTGGAAACACCTAATTTTGATGAAGACTATGCTGTTGCTGCTTTCTACACTAAGGACAAAGCAAAAGTAATTGCTGCTATTGAGCAAAGTGCTAAAAAAGTAGATGACTTATTGTTTGCTGCTTTCCCTGACTTTGCTGATTTGCCAAAAGTGAATATTGCACAAGGTACGAATCCAGCTCTTGCGCAAGTACCTGGTTTCTATAGCAATAATACGTTCTATTTCAATCTATTTGAGGCGCCTTTTGATCTACGACAGGTCGATTGGTTATTTTTGCATGAGGGGAATCCTGGTCATCACTTCCAGATTAATTACGAGGCATTAGCTGAGCGGCCTGCTTATCGCGAATTGTTTAGCTACTCTGGATTTCGCGAGGGCTGGGCAGCATATATTGAGAACCTGGGGCAAGAGCTGGGGCTGTATTCTACGCCTTTTCATTACTGTAGTAAATGGGAATGGGATTTGATTCGCTCTACGCGCTTGATTCTGGATGTGGGAATTAACTACTATGGTTGGACGGATGAGGAAGCGCTAATAGAATGGCAAAAATACATAGAAGGGCAGGATGATATTGGTAGGCGGGAGATTGCGCGTATGCGGCGGTGGCCGGCGCAGGTGCTCACCTACAAAGTCGGAGAACGCGCGATGATGCGCGCTAAAGCGCAAGAGGAGCAGCGCCTAGGTGCTGCTTTTGACCTAAAGGCCTTCCATACTACACTTTTGGCGCAAGCCAGTATACCTGTAAAGTGCATACCATTGCTATTCCAGGACTGAGTGCTACTTTTTTGCTTTCTTTGTGCTCTCAAAAAAGCAAAGAAAATGTCTACTATAGCCGTAGTGCAAAAAAATAGCAGTATTTGTATTGTAAGTGAGTCGCTCACTACTTTCGGAAGCACCAAATTGGATGGTTCGTTTAAATTTGGCGACAGCAAAATCTTGCAGTGGGGAAATTCGCTCATCGGAATCGTTGGTGATGTGGCGATGAAAATGATCTTTCTGGACCTTATCGAGACCCGCGAAGAACCTGATTTTTCGAACCGGATGGCTGTATTTCGGTTTTTTACAGCGCTACATAAAGAACTTAAAGAGGAGTACTACATCAATCCTAATGAAGAGGAGGACGATCCAGTAGAGTCTTCTCAATACGAAATTGTGATTGCTAATAAGCATGGCATCTTTGGTGTGCACTCCCTTCGTGAGGTGTACCATTTTAATAAGTATTGGGCGTACGGCAGTGGCCGTGATTTTGCGCTTGGTGCGATGCATGCGCTGTATAATCAGGATGAAATGACGGCTCGGCAAATTGCTATTGCAGGGGTGAGTGCTGGAATGACGTTTGATGATGGTTCGGGTGGGAAATTGCAGGTACATACAGTAGAGTTGGAGTAAGCTTACAACAAAACGCACTCTTTGGAGTTAGTTAGAAAAGCTACATGTAAGATGCAATTTGAACAAGCGATTGACCAGTTGGAGGCCCGGAAGGGGGGCTATTTTTACTTGCGAGTAAAAGCAGCTACTGTAGAGACTTTTTCGCGAAAGCGTGCCACTAGGCTATTAGTCAATTTAGATGAGAGAGTAGAATATGGTTGCGGCCTCAATCATATGGGTGATGGTGATTACTTTATCATCGTGGCTGGACGTTATCTAAAGCAACTTCAAAAAGAAAAAGGGGATATTGTTCAATATACGCTTCGGGAAGATCCTAATCCGCTAGGCGTCGCGATCCCGGAGGTCTTATCGGCTTTATTGGAGCAAGATGAAGCAGCCAAAACAGTATTTGACCGATTAACCGATGGCAAAAAACGCAGCCTCATCTACTCCATCCAAAAGGTGAAAGATATCGATAAGCAGGTCGATAAGATTTTGGCCTTTTTAGAGAAAGAAGATCGAAAATAAGCGCATGGCACGTCCCGACTTTTCTACCCTAACAACGGGCGAGGATTTCAACCAGTGGTATTGGCTAAAAGCCGAACTAGTAGACATTTGCAAGCAAATGAACTTGCCTTATTCTGGCAGTAAATTTGAGCTGCGCGACCGCATCATCTATGCGCTCGATAATGACGGAGCTATTTTGCGAAAGCCCACTAAAAAGACCTCTAAAAGCAAATTCAATTGGGCGAAAGCCGAACTGACCTTAGCTACTATCATTACGGATAATGTCTCCTTTGGCCCGAACTTTAGACGATTTATGAAAGCCCAAATTGGGCCGAAGTTTTCGTGTCATGGTGACTTTATGGATTGGATGCGCGCGAATGCAGGCAAAACCTTGCAGGATGCGGTGCTACAGTGGGAGCTGTTGGAAGCTCGGAAAGCAGATCCCAATTTCCGCCGCGATATTGCTGCTTATAATCAATACAACCAATATACGCGGGATTTTTTGGATGACAATCCAGGTAAAACGCTCAAAGAAGCGAAGCAGTATTGGGACAAGAAGAAGCAACTGCCAGCAGCGGGCGGAGCAGTGGTGTACGAGCGGTCGGATTTGACTCTATAGCTGATGATCCTAGAATTTGGCCTACTTGCCTTTTATTGATATGGTAGAATTATAAATGCTTATTTGGCGAACTGTACCAAATTAAGGGCTTCTTAACATTTTACTTTTGGTAAAGTAACTATTCAATACTTTATCAATATGCAACATTTATTTCTACTTCGAATTCTATCCTTCTTATTAGTTGTGGGCAGCTTTTCAAGCTGTGTTACTCCCGTTAATAGCCGCTATGAAACGGCTCATACCTTGGGTAAAGGGAACTTTGAGGTGGCGGGGGGCGTGGCGCAGTATATGCCGCGAGTCAGTAATGAACAAGAACAAATTAGTCAGTATCAAGTAATAGGGGGGCGTGTTGGATATGGTATTAAAGAGGATTTCGATTTGAAGCTGCGCTACGAATATTTGATACTCCCTGGTTCAATAGAGTATAACATAAACTTTATTGAATTATACAGCAAATTTCAGTTCAAAGATCAGACGGAGCGGAAAAGAGGGGCTATTATTCAAGGCTTGAATACCTACTTTGTTAGTGAACCGGGTAAAGCGGTATCGGTAGTCCATTCTATGGCGATAGGAGCAATATTAACATTTGATTTACCAAAATATGTTAATATTTCTAGCTCTTTGCAAACCAATATACCTTTACCTATTGAATATGATTCTTCAAATGGTAAGGATGGAAGTGTCAAAGATAAAATTGACAGAATATCCTTGGAAACAGGTTGGTCCTTTGATCTAACTTTAGGGATAAGTAGTGATTTCGACAAATGGGAACTTCGTCCGTTTGCTGGAGTTGGTGTTGGGCATATTCGTAAAGAAATTCCTGGCGGCAGTACCCTTCTCGGGGATAGTAATGATATAACGATTGTTAGAGCAGCTTCCTGGAACTACGGCCTCGGCTTCACCTACACCTTTCAATAAATCCAAGGCTTACGGTGGCAAATAACAGCTACTCCATAGCGATTTTCAGTGCTGAAAGTCTCGATTCGATCAACTTTGCAACATTCAAAAGAGTACAAGGGATACGATTGGGACTTTTGGCTTAATGCTACAGGAGCTATATTCAATACGACAGTCCCACCTTCTGTCCCAGATACCGATCACTCTCCACCTGCTGTAGCATAAAATGCGCCACATCGGCCCTCGAAATACGCAGCTTCACCTTTTCTGTGGTTGGAAAGCCCTGTTTGTAGCGTTCCGTTTTGGGGCCATTGGTTAGGCTTCCTGGTCGTGCAATCACCCAATCTACGTTCGATTGCTCGATAATTTCCTCTTGTAGAGGATGATCCTTAAACGCATTTTTAAGAATGATCGGAATAATTAGATACGTCATATACCACGGCATCATCTCAGCCGTATCGCCATAGCCGAGCGAGGTTTGCGCAATCAACTTGCGAACACCTTCGGCTTCCATAGCGCGCACAATATTTCGGGTGCCTTCTGCACGCACCATCCGCTTGTCCGCTGCGCGCGTGCCCAAGCAGCATACCACCACATCCTTTCCCGCGATGACCTTCTGCACATCTTCATAGAGCAGGGCATCCCCTTGGATAAGGTGCAATCGGTCATGCGATACCTCCATCTTTTCGGAGGTACGAATGAGGGCGGTTATTTCGTAGCCTTTTTCCAGCGCTTGCTGAATTACGGCGCGGCCAGTGCCGCCGGTTGGGCCAATAAGGGCGATGTGCATGTTTGTCATTCCAAGGGAATTGTTTAACGAAATTTTTCAGCGAAACAGGAGAATGGTGGAGTTGTTTGCTTTGTAGTGGATGGTTTGGCCAAATAATTGTACTTTAGTTTTAATAAAATTCAATAGATGAGTGAATTAGCAAGTTCAAGCGAGATCAAGATGGGTATCATCCAGCTTTTAACAAAAATAGATGATGTAAATAAGCTACATCTTATCTACAAGCAGGCTGTACAGCTAAATGAAAATACTGAAACAAAATCATCAAGCATCGCCATCGAGGGAGCTATTACCGAAATTGAGGAAGGAGTTACTTTAGAACAAATTTTGAAAGAACAAAACTATCAACCATTCAGCTATCAAGAATTTAGAGCGCTAGCTGATCAAATTGAGTGGGAGCATTCACTGGAAGAGCTTCTGGAAGCTCTAGACTAATGGAGGTTTTACTAGATACCAATCTGCTACTCATCTACAGTAGAGACTCTACAATTGCAAAGCGCATTGAAGAACAGTACGACATATTCAATTCTAATAATAACTTGTATGTTTCAGCCATTACGCTTGGTGAACTAAATGCCTTAGCAAAGAAATTGAACTTGGGTACTGCTAGAAAAGAAAATATTTTAAAGATCATTAACAAAATGGCTAAAATCAGGATCAACCTCCAAGAGTTAATTGATCGATACGGAGATATAGACGCTTACAGCCAAGGAAAGCTTGTTGGCAAAAAAGGGAGCTTCACTGCAAGGAATATGGGGAAAAATGATATTTGGATTGCTGCCACAGCTAGCCTATTCGAGCTGAAGCTTTTTACTACTGATAAAGATTTTCATCACTTAGATGGAGAGTTCCTGAATCTAGAGTTCATTGATCTAGAAAGATTTAAAGATCATTGAGAGTAGTGATTTAAAGTGGATTATGTCTACACCTTAAAATAATGAATCGCCTCCCTACGCTCTACCGGCACCATCTGCTTCACGCGCTCTTGCACTTCCTTTAGCGTTTTCCCAGAAGCAACAATCGAATTCATAGAAATAGCAAAGTGATAATTCTTTATGCCTAGCGTCTTCAGCTCTTTGCGTTTGTCTCTAACCTGAAGCTTACCAGATAGCTGATCATATAAATTGGCTAGCCCAGGATTTCGATCCAAGAGTTCTTCGATCTCGTACCAATTATGATCCACTGATGTTTTACTCTTCATTAGTGCGGTAAGGGTCGCTTCATCGGAGGCACTGTCTTGTAGCAGCTTCTCATCGATGGGTAGTTGGGTAATGATACCATATTTCGCTTTGGCCAAGTTGTAAGTGTTGCGGAGACTAGCCTTGATACCTGAACCAAAAAACATATTACCGCTTCTCATCATGCCGTCATAGACAATCCTACCCTTGAAAGGAAGTAATACGGCATTAACCAACTGGGGGAGATTATCTCCGAAAAAGTCCTGAAAGTAATCACTCAGTGCCAATACCCCATAGGCAAAGTCGTCATCCAAAAAGATGGTGTGCTTTTTCAAGTATCTGAATATCCAAAATTGCCCTTGCTTGAAATTCTTAAAGCCCTGAGCAATTTGCAAATCTTCCTGTGATAGCCGATAGGGATTTTCCCGAACAAACTGATCAATGTATTTGGGCGTTTCATAAAGCGTATTCCGAATAGGAAACTTCGCATGTACACCTAGCTCTTTGAATTCCTCTACCGACATTTTTTGGTCAATCTCCCCTTCTTGCACTCCCACGTAGTGGATCATTGAGTGATGGAGATTTAGAAACTGATAGTATTCTTTTTCGGAAACTCGCATGGTAAAGTAATATAATGGATATTAATGAGCTATGAAATTAGCAAAATCTTGGAGATTTACTACATGAAAACCTCTAAGCGGCCAGTGCCGTTCGGATTTGCAATCCGAACAAAGGGACGGCCTTCTTGAAAACATGGTTTTATGCTTTGCAATTCCAAGGAACTTTCAGCAGCCTACCTCCAAGATTTATCAATAGCGTTTAGTATAGCTAATTCGATCTTCTAAACAACGGATCACTCAAAAACTCATAATCCGTCAAAGTCTCCAAGAAAGCGACAATCGCCGCTTGTTCCTCCTCCGTCATCGCAATGCCCAACTGCTCATTTTGCTTTAAGCTAGCATCTAGTGAAGGTGACTCCTGCACCCCACTCGCGTAGTGCGCCAGCACCTCTTCCAAGCTATCAAATTTAGCATTATGCATGTACGGTGGCGTCACGCCAACATTGCGTAAGCTAGGCACCTTAAATTTGCCAATATCGCCATCAAAAGAGGTGATCAAGGCACGCCCCAGATCAGGAAAATCGGTGCTAATGCCATTATTACGGTAACTATGATCCGTAAACAAAATACCACTGTGGCAAGTCGCACACTTCTCTTCAAAAAGTGCCATACCCTTTGCTTCCTCGCCCGTCAGCTGCGCCTCACCCGCCAGATACTGATCGTATTTCGACTGATCCGAGATCATCCGATTCATGAATTGCGACAGCGCATGCAAGAAGAAAGGCGTCGTCACAGATTCCACTCCAAAAGCCTCCCGAAAGCGCTGTGGATACTCTGTATGCGCATTGAGTTTTTGAATCACATTTTCGATCGTTTCATCCATTTCAAAAACAGCCTCCACTGCATTGAGCGGCACAAAATCGAGGTGTGTCACGCCACCATCCCAGAAAAACTCCGGTAGGAAGGCCATATTTGCCAGTCCCGGCGCGTTCCGAATACCTGCGCGCCCATGCACGCCGATACTCACCGGATGCAAAGGTACATCCGCAAAAGCTAATGACTGAATATGACAACTGCCACAAGAAATCGTATTATCCACAGAAAGTATGGGGTCGAAAAATAACGTTCGCCCCAGCTCAAATCCTGCTTTTGTAGTGGGGTTATTGTCAAAAGTATAAGTGGGTTCCGGAAAATTAGTAGGTTGCCGAAAGGCATAGTCGTCTAGCTCCGCCCCATCTTCATGTTGACAGGCACCCAACCACAAAAGGGCTAGGCAAAGCCAAAAAAGACCTTGCCCAGCACGCACTCGCTTATTGATGTACATGGTGTACTATAAATGCATGAGGTAAATTATTAGCAAAAGGCACACCCGCCGCCGGCGCATGTACCGAGAAGGTAGTACTAAAGTCAATATCCCCTAGCACCTTCTGCAAGTCCATCTCGATATGTGCACTTGGCTCCAAGCGTTCGTCCACATTCACCGAAGCAGGAAACGCCAGTTCGATGCGCTTCACATTATTCACCATATTCGGATTATCCGGAATATCCTTCCAGCCGCCCAAGTGCAACTGCACCGCATTCGCCGGATTCCACTGACTCTCTTCCTCAGGCGATAGGGGAGAGCGCCCCTCAAAGGCAAAGCCAATGTAGCCCGCATCCCAGTTCCATAGCCAAGCGCCTTCCGCAGGGTCTAATACCCCACCCGTAGCACCTTCCTGTACCGTCTCCGCATCAATCCCCAGCGTAAAGACCACGCGGTCATATTTACCGACAGGTACTCCCTCCAACCGAATCGATTGTGTGCTCACTTCGCTTTCCAATACCTGATAAAAGCCCTTTACGTCTTCTGCTTTAGCACCTGTACTCACCTCATCCGCATAGTACTCGCCATTAGGCCCTTCCAACTCAATTTTAGAAACATAATAGCCCAATAGATTCGCATTAAATGCCTGGCCACTTGCATTTTGATACATAAACGTATCGTCGTCTTCAGCCACTAAAGCCAGCTCGCCATCGCCAAAAACATTATCAAAAATAAGATCAAAAGTGCCGGTCGTCGCCTCGTCTTTGTCGTTATCACAAGACCAAAGCATCGCTGCAATAAGCACCAAAAAAAGGGTTCTGATATAATTTGAATGTAACATGATTGTTAGTTTTAAGATGAAATAATTAATTCGGAAGCACGTAAAATTCCACCGCTTCCATCGCTTCGCCCTCGCCTGGCTCATGGCCCCACACTCGGGCCTCCATGATCCAGCTGCTATCGTCAGAAATACCATTGGCAACCGACAAGGCAAATGTATCGCGGTAGTGATACTCCCCACTCGTCTCGTGGATATGCGCCTCTACCGGCTTATTATACACCTCTTTATTCGTGCCTTTTTGGTAAATACGCACATTAACATGGTGCACCGTCTCACCAGCATGACTCTCAAATAAGACATAAATCGCCAAGCTATCCCCCATCTGCCGATTATCAGCATTCGGCGCAAGGATATGAGCATGGTAGTCATATTCAGTGTCATCACCGTGCATGTGCTCATCCTGCTCCTCTTGGTCACAAGCCGCAAAAGCAAATGCACAAAAGAGTAGACTATAGAAAAAGCTATTTTTCATTGTTGTTGATTGATGAAGGTGCTGTTGATTTGGGCGTACCCCCCGATAGCGATCGGGGGGCGCTACGTTTCAGGGCTCGCTATTCGCTCGGCCCCGATCAGAATAAGTCTGATCGGGGCTATCAGCTTAAAGCTGATACCCTTCCACATCGCTTACGCATTGCCCCCAAAAGCAGCTCCTTGGTTGGTAGTTAGAATAAATAAGAAAACTGAATCGCCAGCCGTTGCTGTGCCTCCACTTCTCCTTGTGAATAATCTTGTATTATCGGTATAGCATAGTTCACTCCTCCCAGTACCTGCCCCTTGCGGATATTGATACCAAGGCTTGCAAACGTACCTGTGCCCCCGGTGCCCGATACCGTCCGATCATTAGCGAAAGCATCGGCCCAGATGTGCTCTTGCTGAAGGCCCAAATTGGGAGTAAAGCGATAGCCTTTGGCTGTACTCTTTTCCCAGAAAACCGATAATTGGCCATTCAGCTGGTGCCCAAACTGATAATCTGTACGAGTCGGCAAAAAGTGCTGATAGCTACCATTCAGCAGCAGCCCCCAAGCTCCTTTGGTGAATACCAGGTTCGGCTGTAGGATAAAGCCCCAGCTGCCATTGCCCAAGTTGAAGTTCTCCGGCAGATTCGCATCGTGGATATCAGGATTGTACTCGCCGACGGGTAGTTTTACCCCAGCCCCTAGCTCGGCAAATAGCTGGATACCACTCCCCAAGTCTTTCTGTCGAAAGAGATTATAAGTACCAATAATCCGCGTATCGCCAATACCAGAAAGGTCGCTTCGCTCCCCCTCTACTT
>JBCCRH010000049.1:0-21105 GCA_039208045.1 Bacteroidota bacterium | reverse complement strand
AGCACTCAAAAGAAGAATGATTTATTAAGCTTTTTTTAAAAACGGCTTAAACAAAAAATCACAAATCTTATTTAGTAAAAAACAACATTCTAAATTCGAGTTTTAGAAACTCCTGAAAAGGACTAAAATTCAGGGCCACTTTATGGTCTGAAGCGTCTAAAATTACTTCGCTTATGTCAAGAGGAATGACAAAAGAAAAAATATTAAAAGCATCTGTAAAGCTCTTCAATAAGAAGGGATTGGCGAACACTCGCTTGCTACAGATTGCCAAAGAATCTGGTATCAGTGTAGGTAATTTAGCTTATCACTATAAAAATAAAGAAGCTATAGTTTATGCTTTGAGCGAACGACTGTTCCAAGAAGCAACTACTATTCTGAATAGCTATGAAGATTATCATCAACTCAATAATCTAGACCAGCAGTTAAGTCATTACTTTCAATTCTTACAGTCATACCCTTTCTATTTTCAAGACTTACTAGAAATTGAGCGGGCCTACCCCATGCTCAATGCGAAGCGGCAGACGTATATTTTGAAAATGATCCAACAACTGCAAGAACGATTTAAGCAATTCTGCCATGCAGACTTAATGAAGCCAGAGCCTCGCAAAGGCTTTTATCGAAATACGGCACAAGCAATCTGGATTATCATTACCTCTTGGATGACACACCAGCGGGTGCGTGGTAGTAATACCTTCCAAGAAGAACGATTTAAAGAAATGATTTGGAGTCAGATATATCCGCACTTTACAGAGACTGGGGTAGCTGCCTTTGAGCAGGTCATCGCTCCCGATCTTCAAATATCCGCCAACTAACGAATTTATCGCCTCAGCTTTTGTTGAAGCCAAATCAAACCAATCTATTCCAGTCCATTTCTGCTTTGTTTAAGTATTTTTAAGCTCATAAGGCTTGTACTTAAACAAAGCCTCTTTTTTTATTTAGACTACTTTTAAATAGAATGCCTAGCACATGGTTTAACTAGAAAAATTTTTCTAAACAGGGATTGTTTAATTAAATTTGGCAGAGACGTTAGCAGTTAAAATCCTATTTGTTGATTTCGCTCTAGCGCTTACATAAACTATTAACAAACAAAAAACAATTCCCGCCATGGCTAATGTTTTATGGCTACAGGGAGGAGCGTGTAGTGGCAACACTATGTCTTTTCTGAATGCCGAAGAACCTACCGTAGTAGAACTCATCGTCGATTTTGGGATCAACATCCTCTGGCACCCTACTGTCGGTTTAGAAATCGGTCATCAGGTCTCTGATCTGATGAATGATTGCATTTCTGGAGAGACGCAATTAGACATTTTTGTATTCGAAGGATCTATTGTACAAGGGCCAAATGGAACGGGCAAAATGAATTACTTTGCCGATCGTCCTATGATGGATTGGGTGAAGGAATTATCAGCAGCAGCTCAATTTGTAGTAGCGCTTGGTGATTGCGCAACCTGGGGGGGAATTCCTGCGGTGCCACCTAATCCAAGTGAGTCTACTGGTCTACAGTTTCACAAAAAAGCCAAAGGAGGATTCCTAGGTGCAGATTTCGTTTCTAAAGGTGGTTTACCGGTTATTAATATTCCCGGTTGTCCCTGCCACCCCGATTGGGTCACTCAGATTCTAGTGGCGATTGCCACTGGGCGTATTGGCGATGTATTGCTAGATGATTATCATCGCCCGAAGACCTTCTTCACCGATTTTGTTCAGACAGGCTGTACCAACGCTATCAGTTTTGCACAAAAAGTGGATGGGCATTTTGGCAAGAGAGGCGGCTGCCTATTCTACGAGGTAGGTTGCCGTGGGCCAATGACGCGTGCTAGTTGTAATCGTATCCTCTGGAACCGTCAGTCGAGTAAGACGCGTGCGAATCACCCTTGCTTAGGCTGTACTGAGCCAGGCTTCCCACATCATGACCTAAAGAAAGGTAGCGTGCTAAAGACCATGAAGTACCTGGGCATTTTCCCTAAAGATGTACCCGCTGGTACGAATAAGCTCGCCTATTACTCTAGGGCAGGCTTTGAAAAAGTAATGGGGACTGTTGAAAATGTGATGGGAGTTAACAAAGAACATTTTGAGACATCAAAGTAAGCTTAGAAAATACAGTAATACATAAACTAATAAATAAGATCAATTAAAACTGAATCATGGCGGAGTTAAAAGAATTGAATATATCCCCAGTTGGACGTGTAGAAGGTGACTTGGATGTGAAAGTGTATATGGAAGGGGGCCGCGTGACTAAGGCGCATACACAAGCAGCAATGTTTCGCGGATTTGAAAAAATATTAGTAGGTAAAGATCCACAATCAGGACTGATTGTAACACCTAGAGCCTGTGGTATTTGTGGTGGTTCGCACTTGTATTGTGCTTCGTCTGCACTTGACGTGGCTTGGCAGACGACATTGCCACCCAATGCCTTACTGCTTCGTGCAATTGGACAAGCGACAGAGACCATCCAAAGTATCCCACGTTGGTTCTACGCGATTTTTGCAACAGATTTAGCGAATAAGAAATTTGCGAATAAGCCACTCTACCAGGAGGTAGTAAAGCGCTTTGCAGCTTATGTAGGTACTTCTTTTCAGAAGGGGGTGACTGCTTCAGGGCGTCCAGTAGAGGTATATGCACTTTTTGGTGGCCAGTGGCCACACTCTAGTTATATGGTACCTGGTGGTGTGATGTGTGCGCCTACGCTTAAGGATATTACTAGGGCGCATTCTATTATGAACCAGTTCCGTAACGACTGGCTAGAGACGGTATGGTTAGGATGTTCGATTGAGCGCTACATGCAGATCAAAAGCTGGGATGATTTGATGGAATGGGTGGAAGAAAATGAATCGCAGCGCAATAGTGACCTTGGCTTGTTTATTCGTGCGAGCTTGGAGTTCGGGTTGGATAAGTTTGGTCAAGGGGTAGGTAAGTTCTTGGCCTGGGGTACCTATTTGCATAAAGATTTGTTTAATAAGCCTAGTATTGAGAGCCGCAATCCAGCTGCAATTAGTCCCGCTGGTTTTTGGGATGGTAAACAATACTATGATGCTGATCAAAAGCAAGTGGCCGAGCATATCAAGCACGCTTGGTACATGAATCAGGCCGATGCCCTGCACCCATTTGATGAGCCAGCACCTACAGCCTCTATGGACCCCCGTAATCTTGATAGTACCGATTTTGGAGGGAAATATAGCTGGGCAAAAGCCCCTCGTTTCATGACGCACGCTGCGGAAGCTGGGCCATTAGCTCGTTTGATTATGGCGGCTAATCCAACCAACCAAGATCATCAGATTCAAGATCCCTTGTTTGCAGATGTTATGGAGCGCATGGGGCCTTCTGTATTCACTCGTTCACTTGCTCGTATCCACGAAGCGCCAAGGCTGTACACTATGATCGATCAGTGGTTGAGCCAGGTACGCTTAGATGACGAATTCTACATCAAGCCAGAAGAAAAAGATGGTATTGGATGGGGAGCTACTGAAGCAGCCCGTGGCGCTTTGGCACACTGGATAAAGATTAAAGATGGGGTAATTGAAAATTATCAGATCATCGCACCTACTACTTGGAATGTGGGGCCAAACGATGCCGAAGGCAATCCTGGACCAATTGAAGCTGCACTAGAGGGTACTGAAATTGAAGATCCGCACGATCCAGTAGAGGTAGGCTTGGTAGCTCGTTCGTTTGATTCTTGCTTAGTTTGTACGGTGCATGCACATGATAATAAGACCGGTAAAGAACTAGCTAAGTTCAAGTTATAACGCGATTTCAGTATGTAGTAAGTCGATTTTTTGAAATATTTGAAGATAACGAAGTTTAGTAATTTACTGATTATTAATAGACTAGAGCCTGCGCGCCCAAGGCGCGCAGGCTCTGTTTTCCATAATTTGATTAAACGATGGCAACAGTAAGCATAGCTAAAACTGCAATTCTTGGTTTCGGAAATCCAGTACGCGCCGACGATGGTGTTGGCATTTATGTAGTGGATCAGCTCAAGGCAAAGCTCGGTGCGCGCGAGCACCTCCAGATTTTTGATATGGGTACAGGAGCCTTCGAACTCTTGTTTCAGTTGGCAGGAAATGATCGAATCATCCTAATAGATGCGGTCATTAATTCCGAAGAAGCTGTTGGAAGTGTATTCAAACTACCGGCAAGTGAAGTAGAAGCACAAGTAGAGGACGATCCCATGGTCTTTTTGCATGGGCTGAAGTGGCATCAGGCACTATCGTATGCTCGTAAAATGCTGGGGGACAATTATCCTGAAGAAGTAGAGGTATACCTCATTGCCATAGAAGATACGCGCTTCAATGTCGGGATGACAGAGGCGGCAAAAGAGGGAGGAGATAGAGTGGTGCAATTGCTAATAGAAGACTTTCAATAAACGGGTATCCAATGTTTATACCACCTTCAAAAAAAGTAGCCACAATAGCCAGCACGGTAGAGGCAGCCATTCCTGTTCAGCTACGGTCTGACCATTTATTGCTCAGCAAAGAACTGGCGCGGGAGGTATTTGGGGAAGAGCTCAATGTCTACCTAGTGCACTACCCTGATCGTAAAGTACTAATGCTAGCTCGGATTAGTGACAAGGTGTTTAAATCTCTGCATAAAACCAGCCAGCATATGCTGAAGAATCGAAATTTGGCAGGTGACAAGACCATTGCGATCCACGATATTCTGATCGATCAGCAGATTGATCGTAGTGACCGCCCGTTGAGCTTCGAATTTAATGCCGCTCTAGGCATTTTAAGCATTACGATCTGATGTACATATCGCCAGATATATCCCGGCAAATAGTACCTGATGGAGTAGGCCAGCAGCAAGATTTATCACTTTTAGAAGAAGATCGGTGGCTAATGGATACAGAAGTGTGCTACCTTTTGCAGGAGCGAAAAAGCCAATGGCACTTGACGATGGTATACGTGGCGATTGACAACCCCTTTAAACTAATTTGCAAAAAAATAGATACTTACCCCTCTGAGCGAAAGGCTAGAACTTTTGCCGAGCTATTTCAGCGAGGTATTCGCAAAGACGCTCGTGGGGTACTAAAAAAGAATGAAAATGCTTTCCATATTTGCACCAACTAAATATCACACCTTAATAGCTGGTATTATTCAGCAAGAAGATCGGCTGGAAGAACTGGTACGGATTGTCGACTACCTAGAGGAACGGCCCATCCCCAGTGCAACTAGTATCGTAATCAAAGAAGATGCTATCTGGCCCGTTGTAGATTGGTATAATGTACAACCGCCTTATCTACTCCCTGAGAACATAGAGCTGAATGCCTCCAACTTGTTAGGACTCATCTTCGCCTACTTGGAAAATTACGAGAAGGCACATGCTCATCTCTACCAAAATAACCCTGGGCTATACCTGGAGATTGATAACGTCAATCGATTAAAACAAGGCGTAGCTATTGATCCAGAGCAGTTGGCTTCGCACTACACTCCTTTCGAAGAGTACCGATTGATGCACAATCAAGCAGTGGTTAGGCATTATGCCGCTTTCGCTAAACATTTTGACGCCAACAAAGCAAAGTATTTCTACCTCGAAGCATTTCAGTGCGCCCCCAATGAAGAATACCAAGCCTTTACAGCTAACCAATTTGCCCAGCTTCTAACCGATACCGAAGAAGTGGCCGATGCAGAGCGCTTGTTACAGGCTATGCTACATAAAAGCATTTCGGCGGAAGCCGCTACTGCCTTAAAGCAAACCCTGTGTCAGGCCTGGATGGCTCAACTAGTAGTGCCTTATGACCAAGAGCTTTTAGAGCTCCTCAAGGCTAATTTGTGGGACATCCTTCAAGCGTATGAACAGCAAGAGCGACTTCGCGATCAAGCACTTGTGCTGATCGATGCAGGGATTATCGCTAATTACTCCGAAAGTTGGTCGGAAAGCCTTGGCTATTTCAACAAAGCTCTTGCGATATTTGAAGCAGAAGGTTTGCCAGAAATGGCTGCACACGTTCACTACCGGAAGGGCACGTTATTATTCACTTGGGCACAAAAAGGAAATCCACAGTTTTACCGCCCTGCGGCACAGAGCTATCAGGCGGCAGTTCGGGTGTTCACCCAACTAGCAGCTCCCGAGGTCTATGCTGAAATACAGCACCACTTGGGAATGATTTATGCGGAGATTCCAGATGAGATCAAGAAGAAGAGCATCTGGGCAGCGGTATCTTCTGCGGCTTTTCAGGAAGCCTTGCAGTTTTATACCAAAGAGCAATATCCTTATGAGTATGCTGCGGTGTGCAACCACTATGGTAATGCTTTAAGCAAATATCCTGCTGCTAAGCTCTCCGATAATCTAGAAAAAGCGCTCTACTATTACCAAGAAGCATTAGCCGTCCGAACAGCTGCAGCCTTGCCATTGGAGCGTTCGCTCACGCTACTCAACTACCTAGAAGCGCAGTGGTACCTCGGCATGCCTGAAGACCGTTTCGAAGAAGATCGCTATCAAGATATGTTAACTAAAGCTCGTGAGGTGCTAGCTATCAGCCCCGATACCAATCTGAAAAAAGAGGCCGAGCGCCATTTAGAAGAACTAGATAAACTAAGAGCCGTTTACGCCTAACGATTATTAACGATGCACGAAATTTCCTTAATCCGAACCGTTTTTAATACCCTCGAAGCTGAATTCACCGCTGAGGATTTGGCCCGCATGGAAGCCATTGATATGAAAGTAGGCCTACTATCCAATGTAGAACCCACGCTTATGCAAAACGCCTTCCAAGCGGTAACTGAAGCAGAGGAAAAATACCAAGAGGTACGCCTCAATGTGGAACTTGTCCCCATCGAAATCTATTGTGCCGATTGCGATAGCCACACCCGCGTAGAAAATTACAAGTTTATATGTGCTTGTGGCAAGCCTAATAATAATGTAGTGAAGGGAACGGAGCTACTGATTCATCGAGTGCATTTTGCATAATAGCTCGCGGATTACAAATCCACTAGGCACGTAGCATTACGCAGCAATGGAGAGGTTATTCAAATGTGTTTGAAAAGCTGTTCTGCAAAGAGCGAGAATCTCTGCTTCATTAGCAGTCTGAGCTTGATAAAAGTCAATAGGAATGGTTAAAAATAATTGTTCTTCTTTCTGCCAACAATCGAAGACATAATCATTTCCGGAACGGAAAACAAACGTAACAGCAATTTCTGATATTTCTCTTGGTAGTTCAGGCAATGACACTGTATGCAGGTTTTGCTTCAACCCTTCTAAGTCAATTTTATCATTGATTGCTTGATCCACTATTTTAGTAACGAAAAGATTCATTTTAATCTAGTTTAGAATTAAGAGGCGGATAAATCAGTCTCTGCTCTCTTTTCTGATTTTCTGGTAACAATGGATAAGTGCCTAAGCGCTCTATTTCTTTGTTTTTAGCTGTCGCTAAATCTCCTCTATACTCCATCACATAGTACAATCCATGCTTTCGATAATATTCAGCAGAATAACGGTCTTGACCGTTTGTTGATACTCCTATTTTTGCGATTTCATTAGCCTCAAGCCAAACTTTTCCATCAGGGCAAAGATAACATTCTACAAAACCCGGCGCAATAGCCCTTAGTACGTATTGCTCTGCTTCATTTGAGTTTTTATATTTCCGTTTTTCTATTTCGGCCCTTCTATCAGGGACTAAGGCTGGATTACCATTAGCATCTTCTGTGACCAATTCATCATATTTTTTTAAATAAATGACAAGGAAAGCTCCAATCATTACTACTGTAAGCAGCAGCAGTGGTCTAATACTTATCACATTAGATGCTTGGGAAATAGGTTTTATCCCTTTTTTGTGAGGCGCGTTCATTAGAGAGAGTTGAAGTCAAAAAAGTTATAAAATAAAGATAAGTAAATTATTTGTTGAATTCTACTACCAATTAGTTATAGGGTGTAGATTTACAAATCCACTAGGCACGTGCCATGTTTTATGAGACAAAAAAGCTTAGCCAGCGCCTAGTGGATTTGCAATCCGCGTGGTCTTCATAGCATAATCATGCAGACTTTTTATCAAAATTAGCTTTCAAGTTCTTCGCCGCCATTTCAGCCGTTTGCAATACCCGCTTCGCCCGTGTTTCTGGGCGCTTGGCACTAGCAATCCACCACAAGATGCCCTTTTTATACGTCGGAGCAAAGGCATCGAAATACTCCGCGGCAGGCGGGTGAGCGTTGAGGGCTTCCGCCAAATCATCAGGCACTTCCAAGTTTTCGATGGGGTCAAGAATAGTCCAAAAGCCATTCTCTTTAGCCGCGTCGATTTTAGCCTGCCCGGCAGGGGCAATTAGGCCCGCAGCAGCTAGCTTTTCGATGCGCGTTTTATTAAGGCGCGACCAAGGACTCTTGGGTTTTCTTGGTGTAAATAGCTGCATGTAGCGATCTTCATCAAGCTTATTCGGTTTGCTATCAATCCAGCCAAAGCAGAGCGCTTCCTCCACTGCTTCGTCATAGCTGACAGTCGGCGCTCCCGTATGTTTTTTGTAGTAAATGAGCCAGATGCCTGGGCTAGATGCATGATGCTGGGCAAGCCAGTCGCGCCAAGCTTGGCGGGTAGGCGGATAGAAGCGGTTGAGGTCTTTGTGGGAGATTTTTGGCATAGTATCTACTTTCTATTAAATATACGGGCGATACCTATCTTTCTCAAACAAAACATCCATGCTTAAATCATGCTGCACCAAGTCTGATACATATTTATTTTGTATCAGGCCATAGGTCGTAATCAGAGTCAGATATAATGCTTTTTTGGTTTGAGTAGCCGAACGGAAAATGGCCATTTTTCGTCGGAGTTGTTCGGCATAGGATTTAGAAATATTGAATTCTTCTATCGAGAATTTGATCTCACAGATATTGATTACTTGATCTCTACGATCAATCAACAGATCGATTTGTGTGCCATGCTCATCATCAGGATTTTGCCAGGAAAGCGTATGACTAATCATACCTTCGATACCAAGAGCTGCTTTTATCTGCAAAATATGATAAAAACAGATTTGCTCATAAGCGTAACCGCTCCAGGTACGGTATGTCGGCGTGTCAAAGGCGTTGCGCCAATTGTGGCGATCAGCAGGGTCTGATTTTTCAATGAAACGTAAATAAAATAGCGTATAAAAATCAGAAAGTTGATACAGACTGGTTTTCTTTTTTTTATTGAACGGGTTATATCTGCGTATAAAGCCACTTTGCTCTAATTCATCCAAGAGCTTAGTTAGCGTTCCACTATTGGAGATTTTAGAAAATTGGACAATTTCTTTTCGCGTAAGCCCTCTTGATTTTCTCGCAATAGCTCTAACGATAGCGATATGGCGTTCCGCTTTTGAAAAAAGCGCTTTGAATAAATTGTCAAACTCTAGCCGGAGTAAGCCATCTGCTGAAAAGCAAATCTGCTCAATATTTTGCATTACGCTATATTCCGGTGCAATACGGTTGAGGTAAAATGGGATGCCACCCATTACCATGTAGTATTGCAAAATTTGGTAACGCGTAATGGCTGAATTTTTATGCTTCAGTAATAACTCTGTTTCGTACAGATTAAAGGGCTCTAACCTAATCCTTTCTGTTACTCGATTATGCAGCCCACCCTTATGGTTAATCAATTTATTGAGTATCCACGACGCTGCCGATCCACATACAATCAGCAATACATCCGTGCGCACGGCAGCCCAGCTGTTCCAAAAATGCTCTAAGGCAGGAATGAAATCAGATTTTTGATTATCAAACCAGGGCAGTTCGTCTAGGAATATGATTTTCTTATCATCGTTAGCGTGCTCTAAGAACGCGATGAGCTGCTGAAATGCTAAAAACCAATTTTTTGGAACTGGAATAAATTGATCGGGCTGAAGTTGCTGAAGTACTGCATGAAAACTAACTAACTGCTGCGCTTTTGTCACATTGGCGATGGCCGTTACCTGAAAAGTAAACTGATTATTGAATACTTTTCGAACCAAAAGCGTTTTTCCCACTCTTCGTCTACCATAAATAGCCACAAATTCTGATTGGTCAGAATGCAGTAGTTTGTTTAGGCGCTTCGTTTCTATTTCCCTACCTACAAAAGGGCTGTTTTTCATATCCTTAACTTAAAGTGTAGTAAAAGCATAGATTAAGTTAAAAATAATGGATTTTTGACTTAAAGTGTTGTTTTGAGGGAGCTTTAAGTTGAAAATAAGTCATCTAAGGTGATAATATTTTGGATAAGGCCAAGGCTGTGCTGATTGTGCTGTAGCCCAAAAGTGGTGATCATCACCCACGATAGGTGCTTTTTTGTTTTAGTAGCTTGCCTGAAAATTCCCATTTTTTCTCGCAGTGCTTCGGCATCATTTTTGGTGAGCGCAAAAGATTCGTTGTAAAACTTGACTTCAATTAAATTGATGGAATGATCATTTCTATCAATTAATAAATCAATTTGAGTACCCCTCTGGTCAGTTGTTCCTTTTTTATAAAATGAAGAAGAGACAGAGTAGATACCCGAAATGCCCAGTGTACTTTTTATTTCGGCGATATGTGCAAAACAGATATTTTCATAAGCATAGCCCGACCAAGTTTTAAATTGCTGTGTTTGGCTCAAGTGATGCCAAGTATTGGCCCCATCTTGTTGATGATTTTCGATGAACTGTAAGTAGAATAGCGAATATTCATCCGTAAGTCGGTACAGACTTCCTTTCTTCTTTTTTCCAAAAGGTTGATTTACTGCAATGAAACCAGATTGCACTAATTCATCCAAAACTTTGGATAAGTTACCATTTTCAAGAACCTTAGTAGCTTGAATGATACTACCGCGAGTCAGGCCTTGGCGACTTTTAGCTAATGCTCTAATGATAGAAATATGCTTTTCAGCATTATCAAATAACGAAGTGTACAAACGTTGGAATTCATCCCTCAGTAAGCCTGTTTCGCTAAAGCAAATGGCATCAATATTTTGAATAGCGCTCTTTGTACCTTCCACTTCTTTTAAGTAATGCGGTACTCCTCCTAATGCCATGTAAAGTTGTACGATTTGATAACGGCTAAAATAGATATTACGAGCTTCTAAATACTGCTGGGTTTCTCCAAGCGTAAACGGCTTCAAACTAATCAGCTTTGTGATTCTGTTGTGCAGCCCTCCTCGATGATTGACTACCTTCTGGATCATCCAAGAAGCAGCTGATCCGCAAATAACTACTACTATATTTTTGTTTACGGCCCAGCTATTCCAGAAAAAGCCGAAGGCTCTTAGAAATCCTGACTTAGGAGTGGCAAGCCAAGATAATTCATCCAAAAAAACTACTTTTTTAGTAGAAAAATCAAGTGTTTCCAAATGATCAATTAACAGCATAAATGCCTTTAGCCAGCTCTTAGGTTTTGGTTTGAATTGCTTGATATCAAATGCTCTAATCATCTGGTAAATGAAGTTATCGAGCTGCTCATCAAGAGGTGCATTTTGCAAACCAGTTATCTCAAAGGAGATATGATCCTTGTAAGTCTCTTTAATCAAATACGTTTTTCCTATTCTCCGGCGACCAATGACCGCTACCATTTCAGCTTCATAAGAATGCAGCGCTTTTCGCAATATTTCCTGTTCCTTTTCCCTACCGACAAAGATTTCTCTACGCACAACTTAGTTTTTAATGGCTAAATTTATAGTAAAATATATAGATTTCGCTGTTTATAAAAATATAGCAAGCGGAATCTATGGTGAAACACCTAGATTCCGCTTGCTATAACCTCTTTTATCTAACACCTTCCCACATTCCCTCCTCAACTGTTGAAGAATTGCACAGTGTTTAACCAACAAGCTTCAACAAAGTGTAGAAAAAAATTTCTAAAATACCATTCTGCTTTTCATACCGCTGTAAAAGGGCTAATTTTCAAATAGTTATCAATATAAACACAGTAGTACAACCGATATGTTAAAAGTAGATAAATCCAACAAGGCTGCCAGGGGCACCGTTCAGTGTGATAACACCACCATGCACTTGCTCAAAGCCAATGACTTTGTAGCAGAAAGCATTCGCAAAAGCATGAAGCAGCGCAACATCCTCATGCTCAACATTACTTCTTCCGCAGGAAGCGGTAAAACCACCCTTTTGCAGGAAACTGCCAAACGCCTAAAAGACAAGCTAAAGCTAAAAGTGCTAGTAGGAGACCTCGAAACCGAGCGCGACGCAGAGCGTATTCGCCAAACAGGTATCGATGCCTTGCAAATAGTGACAGGTGGAATCTGCCACCTGGAAGCGCAAATGGTTTGGCAAGCTATGGAAGGCTTAGACTTGGATGGGGTAGATGTGCTTATTGTGGAAAATGTAGGCAACCTAGTATGCCCCGCTTCCTTCGATCTAGGCGAAGATTACCGGGTAACGCTCATAGCCACCACCGAAGGTGATGACAAACCCAAAAAATACCCCCGCATGT
Source organism: Bacteroidota bacterium (assembly GCA_039208045.1). Taxonomy (GTDB): domain Bacteria; phylum Bacteroidota; class Bacteroidia; order Chitinophagales; family Saprospiraceae; genus JBCCRH01. The sequence goes on along the minus strand of JBCCRH010000049.1, from coordinate 8,754 downwards.
TCCTCACAAGTGAGCTCATGTTGGTCTCAAAAGCAGATTTACTACCTCACCTACCATTCTCTGTGGATGCCGTAGTAGCTGATGCCAGAGACGTCAATCCAGCCATTCAGGTCATCGAAATATCCAGCATCAATGGCCAAGGAATCGACGCCTGGTGCGACTGGATCATGCAAAAAGTACAAGAAAAGAAGGGCGTAATCCAAAACGCCTCAACTCTTAAACTCCAAAACTCCTAAACCCAAAAAAAACAACCCATCACTCCACAAACGTACCACATTCACATTCAAGGGCAAGTGCAAGGCGTTGGCTTTCGTCCCTTTGTCTACCAGCTCGCGCAAGCGTTCGGCTTGGTGGGGTGGGTGAATAATGGTATGGACGGGGTACATGTACGCATCAATGCAGCGCCGGACGTTGCGCAGCAATTTTATACAACACTAATACAGCGCGCGCCCTCTCTAGCACATATTACAGCGCATCGAATAGAGCAAGTAGACTTTGCACCAGCATTCGATTTTCAGATAGTAGAAAGTTCGAATGGCATTCGCCCTAATGTACCGTTGACCCCTGATTTTGCGCTATGTAATAGTTGCAGGAAGGAGCTGTTAGATCCACAGAATCGGCGCTATCAATATCCTTTTATTACTTGCACCGCTTGTGGGCCACGCTATTCCATCATCAAGGCATTGCCTTATGATCGAGCGCGCACGACGATGGCTCCCTTTACGTTTTGTAAATCTTGTGAAAGGGAATATCACGACCCGATGGATCGCCGATATTACTCACAAACGAATAGTTGTGCAGCTTGTGGCATTGAACTAACGCTCTGGGCAAAACGGACAAAAGCCTTTTACAAAGTCTATTCAGAAACGATCCCCATTCTTGCCACCGTACAGCAAGCTTGGGCCGATGGGAAAATCGTAGCCATTAAAGGAATTGGAGGGTATCTACTAACCTGCGACGCGACTAATGGCAACGCCATCCGCACATTGCGAAAGCGGAAAAACAGACCGGTTAAGCCATTGGCAGTAATGTTCCCCAATCTGGAAAAACTGATGGAGGTAGCGACAGTACAGCCAGCAGCTGAATCCTTATTGACTGGCGCCGTAGCACCCATCGTACTACTTCCATTAACATCTGAAGCGGCGACTATTTTGCCGCTGGAGCAGATCGCTTCCGGCTATCAGCAACTGGGAGCTATGCTGCCTTACACGCCGCTGTACGAGCTGTTGCTTCATCAATTTGGCCAACCAATTATTGCCACCAGTGGCAACTTGACCAATGAGCCGATCATCTACGAAGATCAAGAGGCCATCAAGAAATTGGCAGTTATTGCCGATCTGATCGTTAGTAATAATAGAGCCATCGTAGTGCCGCAAGACGATAGTGTGGTACGCTTTGCGCAAAATAGCCAGCAGCCCATTTTGATCCGACGCTCTAGGGGCTATGCACCTAGCTTTATTCAGGCAGGCTCTAACTGGCCTACAACCGAAACGGTGCTCTCTTTAGGGGCTTTGATGAAAGGTGCGATTGGGGTACTCGATCAAGGGAATACGTACATTAGTCAGTACTTGGGGAGCTTGGAGCAATTTGACGCTTTGGAGACCTACCAGAAGGTGCTGTACCACTTGCTGGAACTGATGGAAGCAACGCCTACACAGCTCGTCTGTGATGCCCATCCAGATTATTTCACGACCCAGTTGGGGGAACGCCTTTCGGCAAAATGGCAGATTCCACTGCTTAGGGTGCAGCACCATATTGCGCATTTTGCTGCGGTATTAGGAGAGCATCAGTTGACAAATTCGATGGAGCCAGTGCTAGGCTTTTGCTGGGATGGAACGGGCCTTGGAACGGATGAGGCGATCTGGGGAAGCGAGTGCTTTATTTATCAGAATGGCCGTTTCCAACGGCAACATCACTTAGCTTATTTTAACCATATTTTAGGGGACAAAATGGCCAAGGAGCCCAGGATAGCTGCTTTATCGGTAGCCTGGGCACTGCCTTTTGCCGAGCGCTTATTGCGCGATAAGTTTACCTCCTCCGAATGGTTTATCTATAATAAATACCTAAAACACGGTAAAGGTGTGAAGACCTCTAGCATGGGACGGCTGTTCGATGCAGTGGCTTGCATATTGGGCATTGCGGATAAAGTGAGTTATGAGGGACAAGCCGCTGCCGAGCTGGAACAATGGGCAAGAAGGTATTGGAACCAAAATGGCTTAGGCCAAATCACTAGTTATCTGCCTACTCATCAAGTAGCGGCTGCAATTCCGACGCAGCAGATAGTAGAGGGTATTGCGAAAGATTGCCTAAAAGGTCAATCTAAAGGGTATATCGCGCTGTGCTTCCATTTTACTCTGGTACAGCTAGTCAAGACCATGGCCGAACAGCAGGGCTTGCGGAAGCTCGCATTTTCTGGTGGTGTTTTTCAAAATGAGGTGCTTGTCGATCTCCTTTCGGAAGTGTTGGGGGCAACCCACCAGCTCTTTTTTCACCAGCAATTATCCCCCAATGATGAAAATATTGCCTTTGGGCAATTGGTGTACTGGAATATTTTGGCGAAAGCCCACAAAATAGAAACCAGTAGCTCCGTATTAGAAAGTTATCAAGTCGAATAAGGTATAAATAAACAAAAATTATGTGCTTAGCAATTCCTGGAAAAATTAAGTCTATTGAGCATCTCTACGACGGGATGGTGCGGATGGCCAAAGTGGTATTTGGTGGTATTGTCAAACAAGCCAGCTTAGAGATGGTACCAGCCGCTAAAGAGGGAGACTATGTACTGGTACACGTTGGCGTTGCCATCAGTATAGTCAATGAAGAAGAAGCGAAGAAAACCTTCCGCTTTCTAGCTGAAACGGGGGAGCTCGACGAGTTACTCCCAGACAAAGAAGTTTTCGAAAACTAAAATCCGATCAGTATGAAATTCCTATCCGAATACCGTGACCCAGAGCTGGTCGAACAATACCTCAAAGAAATTCATCAAACCGTCACCCAGCCATGGACGATCATGGAAGTATGCGGTGGTCAAACCCATAGTTTGGTGAAGAATGGCATTCTGAACCTATTGCCCGATAAGATCACCATGGTGCACGGCCCTGGCTGCCCCGTCTGTGTGACGCCCCTAAACCTGATCGACAAAGCCGTCTATCTAGCAGAAGAGAAAGGGGTGATGCTCTGCTCTTATGGCGATATGCTACGCGTACCAGGCTCCAAAAAAAGCTTGTTACAAGCCAAGGCAGAAGGGGCAGATGTACGCATCTTATACTCACCGCTGGAAGCGGTACAATTGGCGAAAGCCCACCCCGAACGGGAGGTAGTCTTTTTTGCAGTAGGCTTTGAAACAACGGCTCCTGCCAATGCCTTATCGGTCTTACATGCCGAGCGCATGGGCCTTACTAACTATTCAATTTTAGCTTCGCATGTGCTAGTACCTCCAGCTATTGCAGCAGTGATGGAGGATGAAGAAAGCCACATCCAAGCCTTTTTAGCAGCAGGCCATGTGTGCACGATCATGGGCATTGAGGAATACGGGCCTTTGGTAGAGCGCTACCAGATTCCGATTGTCATTACCGGCTTTGAGCCAGTAGATATGCTGCAAGGAATCCTGATGACGGTGCGTCAATTGGAACAAGGCAGAAAGGAGCTAGAAAATCAATATAGCCGAGTGGTGAAGCCGGAGGGCAATCCAGAGGCAGTTAAGGTGATTGAACGCGTGTTTGACGTAGAAGATCGTGATTGGCGGGGCATTGGTACGATCCCCATGAGTGGCTACGAGGTCTGTCCAGCACTATCTAATTTTGATGCGCGCCTAAAGTTTGAGGTGCAGATCGAAGAAGTGCCAGAGAGCGAAGAGTGTATTGCAGGGCAGGTACTGAAAGGCATCAAAAAACCACAGGAATGCCCCCAGTTTGGCAAAAAATGTACACCGCTACAGCCGCTAGGCGCTCCTATGGTCTCCTCTGAAGGCGCCTGTGCCGCCTACTACCATTTTGCACAAGCCATGGCCGAATTGCAAACCGAAAATGTAGAAGCCTAATGGAAAACGGAATATTAGAACGACCGAGCAAGCTGCGCATGCAATTGCAATGCCCCATGCCGATGCTAGACTTTGAAGTGATTACGTTAGGGCACGGTAGTGGTGGATTGCTCACGAATCGATTACTCGATAGTGGCGTATTTGATTTGCTCAAAAACGATACACTCGATAAGCGCCACGACGGGGCTATTTTGGCGGCTCAAGGCCAAATAGCATTTACAACCGATAGCTTTGTGATTTCACCTATCTTTTTCCCTGGCGGTAATATTGGTGAACTGGCGGTGAATGGCACGGTCAATGATCTGGCCATGTGTGGAGCCATCCCTCAATATCTTTCTCTAAGCTTCATTATTGAAGAGGGGATGCGCATGGAGGATTTCTGGGAAGTGCTGGTATCGATCAAGTTCGCCTGCGAGCAAGCAGGCGTGCAAGTCGTGACGGGTGACACCAAGGTGGTAGAAAAAGGAAAGGGCGATCAGATTTTTATTAATACTACAGGAATTGGTCACCTGCACCCCAGCGCTCATATAGATGCCAATCGAATTGAGGTAGGTGATCAGATTATCGTGAGTGGACAATTAGCCACGCATGGCATTGCGATTATGTCGGTGCGGGAAGGGCTAGAGTTTGAGACCGATATTGAAAGTGATACTTGTAATTTGAATCATACGATCAAAGCACTTCTGGATGAGTTTGGAGCGGCTATTCGCCTATTCCGCGATCCGACGCGTGGCGGGGTAGCAACGGTACTCAACGAAATTGCTCGCGATACTAATTATGGAATTGCTTTACAGCAAAAAGCACTGCCGATAGATGAGCAGGTGAAAGGGGCATGCGAGCTGTTGGGTTTAGACCCATTGTATGTGGCAAATGAAGGGCTATTTATGGCAGTGGTAGCGAAGGATCGTGCGGCTGCTTTTGTAGAGCAGTTGCGTGGGCTAGAGCATGGGCAGCACGCTGCTATCATTGGGGAAGTGGTGGAGGTGCATCCTCGGCAGGTCGTGTTGACGAGTGCGATTGGGGGGCGTCGGGTGGTGAATATGCTGACAGGGCAGCAGTTGCCTCGTATTTGCTAGGCTACCATCGCGGATTGCAAATCCGCTGGGCGCGGGCTAAGATTTTGTTCCCTTGTATTTGCTAGTATGAAGAAAGACATTGAAAATAGAGGTGATATAGAGCAGCTAAGTCATCGTTTTTTTGAGCAATTACTAGATCGACCAGCCTACAGCCAGCTATTTTTTGGCGTGGCGCAAATAAAGCTAGGGCCGTTTTTACATCGCTTTGCCGACTTTTGGGAAAGTGCGCTTTTCAAAGCTGGGAAATACGATGGCGACCTCATGGCGACGCATTTGGAAGTAGATGAGATGAGCAGATTAGATAAAGCACATTTTGAAGAATGGCTGCACTTATTTTTTGCCACAGTAGACCAATACTTCGAAGGGCCAAAGGCCGATGAGTTAAAAGAAAAGGCAAAGGCATTAGCCATTGTCATGGAAATGAAAATCAATTTTAGAAATCAGCAACGCATTAAATTTGGAAACTAATATTACATCAGCACTAATAAATAAGCTGCACGTCTTTACAGGAGGTAGCGACAATCCTTTTTTAGCACCGCGTGGCGTCTGCCTAGCCAAAGGTAAGCTACTGGTCGCCGATACGGCGCAGAATCGGGTATTCATCTGGAATGAACTACCTAAGGCCGAGCAACAGGATGCCGACATCGTTTTGGGGCAACCCCAAAAAACAGATACAGGCCGCAATTCGGGTGGTAAGGTGAATGCCTCGACTCTATTTTACCCTTCGGGAATCTGGTCGGATGGGGAGCGATTGATCGTTGCGGATGCATGGAATCATCGGGTTCTGATCTGGAATACCTTTCCCACGCAAGATGGACAGCCTGCGGATATTGTGATTGGCCAACCCGATTTTTCGGACAATCAGCCCAATATTGATGGGGTGGCTAGCACGCCTACTGCACAGTCCTTAAACTGGCCGTATGGCGTCTTTTCAGATGGGGAGCAGCTTTGGATTGCTGATACGGGTAACCGTCGAATTCTCTACTATAAGACTATCCCTTCGTCCTCGTTCGCAAAAGCAGATGGAGTGATTGGTAAAGCAGGTTTCAATGAGCGGGACTACGAGCACGAAGATCCCATTTGGCCGTATTCCGTCAAGGTGGGGCCGAAGGGGCAGCTCGTAGTGACCGACACGCAGTACTATCGGGTGCTGCTTTGGCACGACTGGACCACTGCATTTAGCCAAAAGGCGGATGTAATTATTGGGCAGGAAAGTTTTGAAGGGAATGGGCAAAATCAGTTTGGGTGGTTCCCCAAGGCGAACACCTTGAACTGGTGCTACGATAGCCATTTTTATGGCGATGGCCTCTGGGTAGGAGATACCGGGAATAGCCGCTTGCTATGGTTTGAGCAAGTGCCGACAGCGAATAATGCTTCCGCAAATGATCTGCTGGGACAGGATGATTTTGAGACCGGTAGTGAAAATATGAAGGCGATCCTCACGACCGAATATTCCTATTACTGGCCCTTTTCGATCAGTACGGAAGGGCAAACGATGGTGGTAGCCGATACGGGCAATCATCGCGTCATTATTAACCAACTAAGCTTTTAACATGGAATCAACGATACCTCTTTTATTTGCCGCTGTGGTAGGCTTTGGACATGCCTTTGAAGCTGATCACTTAGTGGCTGTTAGCACTATCGCTACTAAGCGAAAACACCCCATCCAAGCTATCAAGGATGGTATTTTCTGGGGTTTGGGTCATACGTCTACGATCTTTTTGATCGGCCTGATTATGATTGTGGGGAAAGTAGCTGTTTCAGAGGTATACTTTGGCTATTTTGAAGCAGCAGTCGGTATGATGTTGATTGGGCTGGGCTTAGTGCGCCTGTATCAGTATTACAATGGCACTTCGCATGTACATCGAGAACTAGATGGTACAGAGAATCATCACTTGGCCTATGGTGTTGGGCTGGTACATGGCTTGGCAGGGAGCGGAGCGATGATTTTATTGGTCATGACGGAGATTCAGACCACCTTTAATAGCTTGCTCTATTTGTTAATTTTTGGAGTAGGCTCAATTGTGGGGATGTTGCTAGCAGCAGGAGTGTTTAGCTTGCCTTTTTCCAAACGCTTTACGTCGAATCGTCAATTGCAGCTGGTGTTGATTGTGCTTTCTTCCCTGCTATGTATTGGGTATGGTGCTTTTGTAGTGTATGAAAATTTGGCGTAATGGAGCAGCTACTCAGGCATTTAGCGAAAGCGAACATAGAAGTGGTGCAGGTAGATGGTAAATACGTGCAACTTCCACAAGCCTACCAAATTGAAGTGGAAAACTCCAACTTATTCAAGTTGACGGAGGACGGCTATGTCATCGCGCCTTTTGGTGACTTGGATGAGTTATGCGATTTCTTGACGCAATGTTTGAGTTAATCTTTTTCTAGCAGGCTTAATTTTTCTAAAGCCACTTTATTATCCTCATCTATCAGTAGAATCGCCTCATAAAGGGCTATAGCTGCTGCCTTGTCTTCCTGTTTTTCATAGTGTTGCGCTAAGGCGAAATGGGCGCGTACAGACTCCGGAAAATGCTTCAGGTTGAGCTGATAGAGGCGCTCTGCACGATCTGGATATCCAGCGGATTGCTTGGAGGCGAGCCAGGTAATCATGCCTTCGAGGGGATAGATGGCGGGGTGATTGGCTGCTGCAAATTGCTGAAAATGATTCAGTATTTCATCCGCCGTTTTGTATTTCATACCATCCAAATAAAAATCGTTGAATAGGAAAAGTAGTCCATTTCTCAGGCTTGGTAGGGTAACGGTGCCATGTGTTTCTTCTTCGAAATAGTCTAGCTGCATGGCTGATTTGGAAAGCCCTTTTGCTACTAGTTGAGCAGCAAATCCTTCCTGGCTAGCCCGCATTCCTTTGATATAGTCAGAATATTCGAAGTTATCGGAGCAAGAAATGTACATACGTTTCTGCTGGATAGCTTCCACCGATGTAGCTTTCGCTTGCTCGACCAGCCACTGCTCATCCCACCAAAAACTGGGATCAATCAGCAAGAAGCGATTGATTTTTGAGTTGGCTTGCAAGTAGTTGTGCCCAGCAATTAAGCCGCCAAAGGAACGACCAATGATGGTGTTGAAGGGTAGTGCTTTGTACTGCTCTTGGATATAGGGAATCAGTTCGGCCTCCAAAAAGGTAAGAAAGCGCTCGCCGCCACCGCTCGCCTTTAGCCCTTGATCTTCTTCTCCTTCATAATTAATGAGCGTATGGGTAGGCGTAAAGTCGCGCGTGCGCTGCGTATTAGCAATAGCGATGACGATCATCTCTGGAAGTTCCCCCGTTTTGCTCATATACTCGATCATACCGGAAGCGCTGTGGAACAGGAAGTTGCCATCCAACAAGAAGGTGACAGGATATTTTACAGAAGTATACTTTTCATAACTCGGTGGAAGGAATACTTTGAGATGTCGCATTTCCTGTAAAGTCTCGGAGTAGAGCGAATCTTGAAAGCCAATGGTTATTTCTTGTGCGTTTACTTTAGTTTGGAGCACGCACATTAAAAGCAGCAAAGGAGTTAGGTATCGCATGGTATGTTTTGGTTTAAATTAGTACTTTTTGATGGGCATCAAAAGTTTGATGAAGAAAAAAGAGTTATGATCGTCATTATCAACGGTTCGCTTGGGGTAGGCAAGACCTCT
>JBCCRH010000048.1:0-21263 GCA_039208045.1 Bacteroidota bacterium | reverse complement strand
TGATCAGATTTGGCATGTAAAGATTGGAGCGAATTGTCCCATGAGGACAAACTGTCTAGTGTGCCGGGCATGATGCTACACTACAGGGTGCGACTATTACCTTTGTAATTGTCGCACCCTGTAGTGTAGCATCATGCCCGGCACACTAGACAGTTTGTCCTCATGGGACAATTCGCTCCAATCTTTACATGCCAAATCTGATCAAGTTGGACAATAACTCAATCTTCTACGTACATATTCTTGAGGATAGTGTCCTGGAAGGACAAACTGTCTGTAACTTAGTCTGGTAGCTACTAATTGCGCCCGACTTTGTTGGGCAGCCTATCTATTTTTACGATAATACGCACACAAAAAGCGGAGGCCGAAGGCCGTCGCAATATCACGTACTCGAAGCCAAGCTTTTCCATCCACAGTCTTAGACCACGTTTCCAAAAAGGCACCTCTTAGGTTGGGATCAGGGTGATCAGCTGGGAATTGATTATTAAGGATAAACTGCACAGAGCGCTCGATATTTTGATCGAACTCATTATAGCCGTGGGCTTGGAGCTGTAGCCAGATGAGGCCTGCAAAAGCAACTGCCGAGCCGCAGATGGAGCGGCGGTCGTAGGTGCCGTCGGGGCGATTGGTGTAGTAGATACGGCCGTCTTTGCGCTGCCACGCCTGTACGGCGCGGGCAGTTTTGAGGGCGGCTTCTAGGTAGCGGCGGTCTTTGGTGAGCTCATAGCCAACTAGCAGGCTTTCGGCATTCCATATATTGAAGCGGGGGTGGATTTTTTGCTTTTTGATGTTATTCGGGTGGTAATCCATCCAAAAGCCATTGTCGCTTTGTTTCTCCACTAGGCTATTGCACAGCGTGATAAAAAAGTCTAAGTGCTCTTGCTTACCGGTATGTCGGTACATATCACCAAAGAGGAAGCCTTCATTATTGGGGCGGGCGACTTGGTCAATAGTAAGCGGAGTAGCCTGCTCAAAATGGGGACTTTTGTCTGTCCAGATGGCTCCCGTTTCTACATCAATGAGGTCATATAGTAGGCCATGCTCAGGGATAAACAGGTGCTCCATAGCCCATTCACCTGCACGAGTGGCAACATTGGCGTATTTGGGGTTACCACTTACCCTCGATAGTTCGAATAAGCCGGGCGTACCGTCTGCAATAGTCGTAAAATTGATCAGATCACCCACTGGCCCGCCATGTACGGCAGCTAAGAAGCCTTTCAAGTTTGGATCATCCTCAATGGCCAAGCTCGCCCACCAATCTCCTGCTTGCACTGCCTTTTGGAGCAGCGCCTCATTTTGCGTAAGCTTATAAGCCTCTAGCAGGCCAAAAATAACTTGCCCAGTATGCCAAGCTGGCTCGTAAACCAGCCATTCACCACTTAGCATTTCGTAGTCGCAGCGAGAGGCTCCCTTTTCGTCAATAAGCACTGTTTGTGCGTAATGTGCTGCTTGCTCAATTGCTTGGTAGATGCGTTCTTTTGTAGGAGCGACTTGCGCCCAGGTGGTGCTATACCCCAAGCATAGAAGAGTACCCAATAGCATCCATTGTTTATTAATCATAAGCTTAGGCTAGAATTTTTTGCCGCAAGTGAATCAGCGAGCGGCGCATGTGTGTCTCTACTGTTTTGATGGAAATATTCAAGGAGCTAGCAATCTCTCTATACTTCATCCCCTCTTCACGGCTGAGCCGAAAAATGTGCTGCCCTTGGGTAGGGAGGCTCTGTATAGCCGCTTCTACTTTAGCACGCATTTCTTGACCGATCATCAGCTCATCGGGTTGTGCATAGGAAGAGCGGTAGTCTTGGGTGATCTCCCCATTGAAGGGCCTACTTTTTACCTGCTTGCGCAAATGATCAATTGCCTGGTTGCGGACGGCTGTTTTGAGGTAAGCTTTTACTTTTTTGTCTACTCGAAGCTTAGCTCGGTTTCGCCATATTTTGATAAATACATTGGAGACGATTTCCTCTGCTATTGATTCGTCATACACCAATCGATGTACTTGTCGGCACAGCAGCGTATAGTAGCGCTGGTAAAGCTGCTCGAACGCCCGTTTGTCATTTCGGGTATGCACTTGCTGCAATAACACCTCATCGGTATGTAGGGGTGCTGCAATGGATGAATTGGTCATAGCTATTTGGTTGGTTTAATAATGCAATCGGTTGCACAAATTGTCAAAAAAATATCACTGCCGCTTCAACGAAGAAGCGCGGATAATCAGCTCCGGCTTTAGTACCGTTTTCGTAGGAGTATACTCCCCTCCGCTGAATTGCACTTGCTCCAAGAATATTTTGGCCGCAATTTGCCCCATCATTTCACTTTTCTGGTTCACCGAGCTCAGGCCTGGCTCTACAAATGCCGTAAACGGCTCATCTGCAAATCCAACAATAGCGATTTCCTCAGGAATGCGGATTTTCTGCGCTTTGAGCACCTGCATGGCCCCCATAGCGGAGTGGTCGCTAGAAGCAAAAATGGCATCCAAGTCAACTCCATCATCTAGCAATTGCTGCATTACCTGCTTCCCATCCTCCAGCTGCATATCGCTCTCAATCACCAAAGCAGGATCAAAAGCAATCCCATGATCTTCCAGCGCCTCTCGATACCCGCGCAGTCGATACTTGTAGATGTTCAAGCTTTGTACCCCTGTAAAATGTACAATACGCCTGCATCCTTGCTCAATCAAATGACTGACAGCCTCATAGGCTCCTAAAAAGTCGTCAATAACTACCGTACTAGCATTAGAAATCTCCATTACCCGATCAAATAAAATCAGCGGTATCTGCTGATCAATCACACGCTGGTAGTGCTCATAGCGGGTCGTTTCTTTGGCAATAGAAGCAATAATCCCATCCACTTGCGCATTGATAAGCGCCTGGATGTTAGCCTGCTCCGTCTTAAAATTGTCGTGCGACTGCGTAATCATCACCCGATAATTCGCCTGACTCACCAGCTGCTCCACTCCTTTGATAACCGAAGAGAAAAACGTTCGATTGACCTTAGGTAGCACAATACCTAAGATAAAAGTATTTCCACTGCGCAGCGCGGCTGCTACATTATTGTGCTGATAATTCAGCTGGCTAGCCATCTCCTTTACAGCCTTCTTCGTCTTTGCACTGATACGCGGATGATCCTTCAAGGCCCTGGATACGGTGGAGGGCGTCACTTGCAAGGTCTTTGCGATATCGTAGATGGTTGTTTTGTCTTTTGCCATAATCGTAGTGCAATCGGTTGCACAATATATTGATTTATTTTTGCTTATTCAATAGCCCTCTCTAAAAATTTGGGTAGCATATCTTTTGATAGATATTCAACGCTATGATTTACAAACCTGGAATTATTGAATCATAAAATAGAAGATAGCCATTGAATAGATCATCATTTTATGTTACATTTATGTATAAAAAATCAGTATTCCCCCATAAGAAACTGATAATCAACGTAATCTTATGTAACAAATAATGCATGAGCAAGAATTAAATATTCTTTTAGATCATCTTAGAGGTCTACCTAAAGAAAATCAATGGGTGGAATTTAAGGTGAATAATATGAAACCTGAGGGAATTGGAAAAAGGATCTCAGCCATATCGAATAGTGCCTGTTTACATCAGCAGCCCTATGGCTACCTGATTTTTGGAATTGAGGACATGACTGGCAATATAGTCGGCACACAGAAACATTTTGGAGAACAAAAAAAGGGAAATGAAGAACTTGAGAATTGGGTGATTCAAAGGTTACGCCCTAAAATAGATTTCAGAGTATATGACTTTTACAGAGGAGTTAATAAAGTATCGATTATCCAAATTCCATCAGCGAATAATCAACCTGTCAAGTTTATGAATGAATCATTTATCCGAATTGGAAGTATCACGAGAAAGCTAAACGAATTCCCCGATAAAGAAAGAAAAATATGGCAAAATAACCCAAATGAAACCTTCGAATCGCAAATTGCTCTAGCTGGGATAGCCCCCAGAGAGATCAACTCTATTTTGAGCTTCGAAACTTATTTCGAGTTGTTAGGTCTTCCAATTCCTACCCGATTAGATTATATGATTGACCGATTTGTGGAAGAGAAGCTCATCGTAAGAAATGGACCAAGGCTTAGTATTACCAACTTAGGAGCTATCTTATTTGCAAAGGACTTGGGAAAATTTGACGCGTTAACTAGGAAATCAGTCCGATTGATTGCTTACGATGGTAGAGATAAAACGTCGACCAAAAAAGAGTATACGGGTAGAAGAGGTTATGCTGTTGCTTTCAATCCACTGCTAAACTTTATAGATGCCTTAATTCCAACCAACGAGATTATAAAAAAAGCACTCCGACAGGAAGTAAAACTATATCCGGAGATTGCGCTGAGGGAACTTATTGCAAATGCATTAATTCACCAAGACTTCACGCTGAGCGGTACAAGTCCCATGATTGAGATATACAGAGATAGAATAGAGATAAGCAATCCAGGAAAGCCAATAATAAACCCCTTAAGATTCATAGACCATCATCCTCAGTCAAGAAATGAGAAATTAGCCTTTTTTATGAGGAGGCTTAATTTTTGTGAAGAAAGAGGAAGCGGTATTGACAAGGTAATTAATGCTTGTGAGGTTTTTCAATTACCCGCTCCAGCATTTATGGATGGAGGTAGCTACACTAGAGCCACTTTGTTTGCCCCTAAGGCATGGAAACAAATGAATAAACTCGATAAGCAGCGGGCCTGCTATCAGCATTGTTCTTTAAAGTATGTTGGTGGAGGAGACTATATGACCAACAGCTCTTTGAGAAAGCGATTGAACATATCAGAAAAGAATTATACCACAGCTTCAAGGATAATTTACGACTCCGTTAAGGCAGGATTAATCAAGGACTCTGATCCAAATAACAAATCAAAAAAACACGCAAAGTATATACCATTTTGGGCGAGCTAGAATCTATGAATCACACGGTACACTCAATAAACATCCCTGGCCCTCCATAGCTATCGAAGGCCAGGGATACCCAACGCATTCTCCTATTTTACTTAACAATCTTCGCCGTCAAAAAGCGATCACCAATGGTGAGCTTGGCGAAGTAATAGCCCTGCGGCAAATTTGATAGATCAAACTGCTGGTGGATCGGCCCAGCTGGAGCCTGCTCTTGGCGAGCAAGGAGCGTGCGACCAAGGGCATCGAAAATGACAGTTTGAACGGGAGCAGCTTCGTCTAGGACAAATTGGAGCTGTACTACGTCAGCGACGGGATTGGGAAAGAGCTGGAATTGGATAGTATTCGGATCTAGTTCTTGTGTGCTCGTTGGGAAAGTACCCCAGTTGAGGTCGCCTAGCTGCTGGCCATTGTCGCCGCCGGTTACCAATGGGCTGTCGTTCATCAGTGCAAAATCGAATGGGAGCTGGATGAGTCCGGGGCCGATGCCGCCATCTCCGTCATCTAGCGGCTGTGCGTTGGCAGGGTCATCGTAAAAAGAGGATACGTAATCGGTTGGTGTAGCGGGGGCGTTGGCGAACATAGGTTCGATGAAGGTGATGGTATTGGTAAATCCGCCGGCCTCTATGAAATCGGAGGCGGGGCCATTGATAAAGCCGCGCACATATACGCTGTCGCCTGGGTCAGCATCTACATTAATAGCATCATAGATGGCTTCTAAGGCTGGGTCAGCATAGAAGTTATTGTGAGAGATGGTGACGTCTTGCACTTCATCCTCACTCAGATCGATTTGAAAAGCAGTAGCATCAGGATCGTCATCGCCCAAAAAAGCGGGGTTGATAAAGAGGTTATTTTTGACTTCTACCTCTAAGCCTTCTCCAATGTCAAGGGTTCTATCGCCTGTATTTACGCAAGTGGTATGGTTCCAGCGTAGCCAATTGATCAGGCCGCCATCGTCGCGCAAGATGCGCGCTGTGAGGTTGTAGATCGTAGAGTTTTCTACCCAGAGGGTATCAATATCCTGCCCACGGTCGTCGATCGCTCGGCCATTAGAGGGGTTTTGTAGGTTGATGATATTGCTGATAATCGTATTGGTGATATAGATCTTATTATTGTCATTATCAATACGAAGGGCCGACTGGGCCGCTTTGTCCAAGTGGCAGTTATCAATTTCTACTCGTGCTCCGTCATTACTGACGCGAATGATTTGGTCACTGCGTCCTCCTAGAGCATCTTCCGTAGTGATATATAAGCCTTTTAAGATAACGCTTTCGCGGATGCGAAAAGCACGGAAAGTTTCTCCTCCATTAGCGGGTATGGGTTGAATGGCAGGGCGCACCATGCTATTGGGGGCGGCCTGAATGTTAAGTGGAAAATCGAAGTCGATGGTAGCACTCAAGATGTAGATTCCGCCATCCTCCAATTCAAAAACGACAGATTGATCTACAGAGCCATTATTATCGATATAATCCTGAATGGCTTGGTTTAATGTGCCATTGCCGGGCGGCACTTGTACCACGGTTTGGGCAAATGTAGTAGCACTCCACAGTAGCGCCACGAAAAGAACGATATTAGTAAACAGTGATTTCATAAGAAAGCTATTTTATGAGTGTGAATATTATTCAGTAAAACGAAAGCGTACTCCTAGGTCCATTGTCCATCCAAAAAACTCTTCTTCGAGTGGAAAAGCATTATTCTGCCCCAGCGTTACTACCTCAGGCGTGTTGGTAATATTATTCAAATTGAAGTACACTTTGATCTGCTTGTTGATTCGCTGATTCATGGCAAAATCCCAGCGCGTGAAACCTTCGAAGAAGCCATCTAGCTCGGAGCGACTCCCTACAAACTGCAGCGTCTTACCTTGAGAAATCATGGACAGTCGAGCTGAAAATCCACCGATTTCGTAGCCCACATTGAGGTTGTAGACCTCTGCAGGTTGATCCGGAAGAATGCCATCACGAAAAGAATTGACCAGGGTTGGGATAAAAAAGGGCGGCTCGCCAGGGATCACTTCTAAGATAGGAAACTGCGTTTCCGACTCCATCAGCGTGACATTCCCTCCAATGATAATGCCGTCAAATGGATGAGGCAAAAAGCTGAGCTGTGCTTGTAAGTCCACTTCGATCCCAAGCACCGTCACGTCGGTTTCCAGATTTTCGCGGGTGATGAGCTGATAGCCTCTAGTGGCTGAATTTTCGTCGACATCGCGGCTGATTCGCTGAAAATCGACATTGCGCAGCCGCTTGTAAAAGCCCCCAATGGTGAGCAAGCCGTATTTATTGTAAAATGACAACTGTGCATCGTAGTTCCAAGCAACCGTGTGCGCCAGCTCTGGATTTCCACGCTGCACCACGCCATTGATATCGTCGATCTGCTGCCAAGGGATGAGGTCGAAAAAGTTAGGGCGCGCCAGGGTTTTGGTGGCGGCAGCTCGGACATTCATCCACGGCAGTAGCTCATAGCGCATTTGTACCATAGGCAACCATTCCAGATAGTTACTGCTGCCAACGGTATCTTGGGCAGAAATAAAAACTTGCCCATCTGCCTCAAAAGAGCGGCCAAACAATCCTTCAAAAGAAGTATTAGTTTGCTCGGCACGTACTCCTCCCACCAAGGTCAGTTTATTAAACAAGCGGAACGTAGCCATCGCATAGCCCGCCAGTACATCTTCCGAACTGGAATAGTTCTGCAAGCGTTGCCGCTCATCGAGCGAGTAGAACTCGTCCTTATAGGTATCCGTAAAAGCATTGAGGCGATCTATATCTAGCGTTTGGCCAAAGCCAAAAGTATAGCGATTATCGAGATAGGGATCAGGCGAAAACGTACCAAAGAACTGACTTACCGTAATGCGATCGTCATTATTGAGTTCGAAGCGATCTGGATTAGCAGCTGCTACTTCGTCTAATGCGCCAAAAGCAGACCACAAGCGTTGCGTAACACGATCCCGTTCTTGTATGCGTATTTTACCCCCAAACTTGAAACTCCCGCTCAGTTGATCCTCCAGCTTGAACGGAATAGAGTAATCCAACTGGGCCGTTACTTTATCCGTATTTACCTCCGTATCATCAATTCTATCTTGCTGGAAAAAGGTCGCTTCTAGGTCGTTTTTAGCGGCAGCGACTACCAACTCTAGATCGCTTTCTTCTATTTCGCCGGTGAAAGCCCCATCTTCCCGAAAGCGGTGGGTGCGCTCATTGGGTGTGGATAGCGCGGTGGTGGCATAGCTAGCGCGCACTTCGAGGCGGGAATCCAAAAAGTTTAAGTCAAACTGTCCAAGGAAGGTACTATTCCAAGTAGACTGGTCGGTATTGCGTTGCCGCAATTCGTACTCTTTTCGGCTGCCTTCTGGTCGGTAGCGGGTACGGTAGCGCACTTCATCTCGGTTGACTAAGCCATAAAAGCTACTCAGCTGAAGTTTGCCGAAAGGCAAGCGATAGTCTAGGCTCAGGTTAGCACCTCCACGGGTGCGCGTCTCGACTCGATCCGCTAGATTTAGATTTTCGGTATTGATAATCGCATTGCCATCTGCATCTTCTCCGGTAATGACATAGCTCGCCGTGAGCAAGTCAGAGCTTCGATCCGCCAATTGATAATTACCCCCTACAATTATGCCCAATTTATTATTCAAAAACCGATTAGAAATACTAGCATTCCCCCTGAATAGCCCAAAATTTTCTTGCTGATCGTTGTAGCCTCCCAGCACCTTAATTTCTGAGCGGAGGCCCTCATCTGCATCTTTGATCACAAAATTCACCGTACCCCCAATCGCATCGCCATCGCGATCTGGCGTAATGGCTTTAAATACTTCAATTCCCTCTAAGGCATCCGTAGAGATCATACTGAGGTCTACCGAGCGATCGTTGCCATCGGTAGCCGGAATGCGCTCCCCGTTGATCGTAATGGAGTTGTAGCGGGGCGATAAGCCTCGAATACTCACTTTAGTGGCCTCTCCCCCTTCGCGCTGCAAGGCAACGCCTGCAATACGCCCCACGGACTCTGCTGCGTTTTGATCGGGTAGCTCTCGCAGTTTTTCTTTAGAAATTACGTTAACAATGGTATTGGCATTTACCTGTTGGTTGATAGCCGCACGTTGGCCCATTGCTTGTCCATTCACCACAATTTCTCCCAGTAGCATTCCTTCCGGCTGCAAGCTCAACTCTATGGTGAATTCTTCGCCCTTTGTAAAAGTGATCTGTCGGGTTTGGGTTTCATACCCCAAGTAGCTAAACGTCACTTCAAAAGTACCGGCACGTATATTGGCTAATTTGAACCGGCCATCCAAATCTGTACTCGTCCCGATGCCCAAATCAACAATTCCTACATTGGCGAAAGCCAGCGGCTCTCTTGAGCCACCATCTAAGATAGTACCTGATAGCAGACTTCCCTGCTGAGCAAAGCTCAACTGAGCAATACTGAGGAAAAGAGCACTAAAGAATAACTTTTTGAACGCCTGCATACTGATTCTAATACTTTTGCGCAACCCATTGCACAATCAATGGATAATTTTGATTTCTAGTTGAAGACGGTATTTAAAATGGATACCCCTACAGCAAAGGAAATTATTTTCCTGTGTCAGTGTAAATCGTCGTGCTGCCGTCTTTCTTTCAAAAGGATGTAAATGATGAGGCAGTCATTCAATCGCAAGCAATTCTTACAGGCTCTTGGGTGGGGTACTTTGGCTAGCTTAGCGCCTACTTGGGCACCAGCACAGCCAGAAATAGCGCAGCCACCAGCGTCGGTTCGGATCACGGATGTGCAAGCTTATCTATTTAAAAAGGCTTGCTTTGTGAAGGTATCTACCAATGCAGGCATTAGCGGCTGGGGCGAGAGCGACGGATCGAGCAAGAAGATGACCCCCATTTATATCGAAAAAATGCTACGGCAATATCTGATTGATAAAGACCCTTTCGATAGTGAAGGCATTTGGCAAGAAGCCTACCTCAAAGGCTTGGAAGCGGGCATTGGCGGGATTCATCCAGGCTCGCTGGCAGGTATTGACAATGCACTTTGGGACCTCAAGGGAAAAATACTGGATAAACCCGTCCATAAGTTATTGGGTGGGAATGGTAAAAAGCACATTCAAGTATATGGCAGCTATGGCCGCGACCGAGGCAATTACAACTATCGGACGCCCGATGAAATGGCTAAGATCGCCGCAGGTTTTGTGGAGCAAGGGTACAAAGCCGTCAAAGCCCGGCTGCAAATCCGGCAGGAGCGCGTCAATCCTTTTCCAGATGATACTTTTACTTGCGTAAAAGCTATCCGTGAAGCTATTGGCGACGACATCCTATTGTATATTGATTTTAATAATGGCTACACGCCTGCGCAAGCCATTGTGATGGCCAAAAAGCTCTACGAGCATTTTAATATTGCGGCGCTGGAAGAGCCGGTTTTTCAGCAGGACTATACGGGCTTGCGCCAAGTGGTGGATGCGCTAGATATTCCCGTTATGGCGGGCGAGCACGAGTACAGCGCCTGGATGATACGCGACCTGATTACCCAAGCGAATGTCGATATTATCAATGCCGATGTGATCAAGTGTGGAGGTATTACGGAGTGTAAAAAGGCGGCGAGTTTGGCGCATGTATTTGGCAAGCAGATTATGGTACATAATGCTAAGCCTACCCTGGCCACGGCGGCGAGCCTACAATTGCTAGCCTCTATTCCCAATGGCGCGCGCTTTCAGGAATATGCTGGCAAGCGGCTCCACCAAAACTACGGCCCTGTACATGAGCTGTTTGATACTACCTTTGAATTTAAAGATGGCTTTTTGACGGTTCCTGATCTGCCAGGCCTTGGCCTTGTCGTCAATGAAAAACGAATGGAAGAGCGAAAACTGAATTAACCTATATCTATGAATCAATTTAAGTTCGTGCTTACTATGGCTATAATGATCGGGTGCTTTACCCTCGATGCCAATGCCCAAGCACACCTTCAAAATGCCTATCTGCGCCCTTCGGTCTCCCTCAATGGAAACTGGCACTATATCATTGACCCTTATGAGACAGGTTATCGCAACCACCGCAAGTGGGAGCCTTTTGATGAATTTGAAAATACCAAAGCTTCGGCACGCCCTTATTGGACCAACAGCAAAGTGCAGCAACCATCAGATCGCATAGAGTACGATTTTGAGAAAAGTCCAACCCTACAAGTGCCTGGCGACTGGAATCACCAGGCAGCCGAGCTCTTGTACTACGAAGGCACGCTCTGGTATGAGCGCGATTTTCATTTCACGAAAATGCCCAACCAACGCTATGTGCTGCATTTTGGCGCTGCCAACTATCGAGCAGATGTCTACTTGAACGGCCAGAAGGTGGGTTTTCACGAAGGGCCTTATGATCCGTTTCATTTTGAGATTACCGAACTGCTAGCGGATGGTAAAAATGAAATCATCGTTCGGGTAGATAACCGCCGCTCTACCGACCGCGTCCCTGGCTTGACTACGGATTGGTGGAACTATGGCGGCATTACGCGCGACGTGAAAATTGTAGCGCTTCCGCAAACGTTTATTAGTGATTATAGCATTCAGCTTGATCCAAACAATCCAGAGGAGGTAGTTGGCTATGTGCAGCTTGATGGAAACCAATTGGAGCAGGACGTGCAGATAGCATTGCCGGAAGTTGATCTTTCGGCCACCTTCCGTACCAATGCCACGGGCAAGGCAGCGATACGTTTTTCGGCGAAAGCCTTACAAAAATGGTACCCCAAGCGCCCCAAATGCTATCAAGTTCACCTGCACACTGCACAAGACACGCTAGTTGATAAAATTGGTTTTCGTACCATCGAAGCCAAAGGGCAAGATATTTTGCTCAATGGGCAGTCTATTTTTTTGAGAGGCATCTCGCTACATGAAGAAAACCCCTTCCGCGTAGGGCGTGCCCACAGCCTGGAAGATGCACGACTTTTGTTCAACTGGGCTAAAGAACTGAATTGCAATATGGTGCGCTTGGCGCACTACCCGCACAACGAAAATATGCCGCGCTTGGCGGACGAAATGGGACTGCTCCTATGGGAAGAAATTCCAGTTTATTGGGGCATCAACTATGCTAATCCAGCTACTTACGAACAAGCGGAAAACCAACTTAAAAGTCTGGTGCAGCGCGATAAAAACCGAGCTAGCGTCATCATCTGGTCGGTAGCCAATGAAACCCCGCGCACCGACCCTAACCGCTTGACTTTTTTACAAAAAATGGCCGATGCCGTGCGTAGTATGGACGCTACGCGCCTAGTTTCGGCAGCGCTCGATCGCACCGAGGACAAGGCCAAAAAGCTCGTGCGCATCACCGACCCATTTGCAGCAGCATCCGACATGGTGAGCGTCAATGAGTATATCGGTTGGTATGGTAGCACCCCGGAGCGTATTCCGCAGATGACTTGGGATGTGAGCGAGCATGACAAACCCTTTTTTATCAGCGAGTTTGGAGCCGGAGCGCTCTACAATCATCGAGGGCCCAAGGAGCAGCGCTGGACCGAAGATTATCAGGATTGGATGTACCGTGAGACCTTACAGATGCTGGATCAAATTCCTTCACTACGCGGCATGACCCCTTGGATTTTAGTTGATTTCCGATCGCCACGGCGCAACCTACCTATCATTCAGGATGGCTGGAATCGCAAAGGGCTTATTTCCAATGGTGGCTTCAAAAAGCAGGCCTTCTACACTTTGCGCGACTATTATCAGAAGAAGGCTTTAGAATTTGATTATACAATTGACGAGTGATGCGGCAGTGGATAATTTTTCTGATAGTTAGTACGCTACTGCTAACAGTGAATTGCTCCAATTCCACCAGGAATGGCTTTTCCTTAGCTGAAGCGCGAGCTGTGGCGCAGCAAGCTTGGGAGGCCACCTATCCGGCCATTGAGGCGCGCATACAGCCGCCTAGCTTCCCGGATCGCGAAGTATTCATTACCACATTTGGAGCGGATACGACGGCGCAGTATGACAATCGGCCGGTTATACAAGCGGCCATAGAGCAGTGCGCAGCGGAAGGTGGGGGGCGAGTGGTCGTTCCTGCTGGGAATTGGTGGGTGGATGGCCCTTTGCATTTGCGGAGCAATATCAACCTGCACTTGCAGGAGGGGGCGAAGATCTATTTTGGGAGTAATCCCGAACAGTATCTGCCGCTGGTGAAAGTGCGCTGGGAGGGTACCGTTTGCTGGAGTTACTCGCCTTTCATTTATGCCTTTGAGGCAGAAAATATTGCGATTACGGGTGCGGGGGAAGTTGATGGGCAAGCCCAAGCATGGTCAAAGCAGTGGCGCAAAAAGCAAAAGCCCGATAAAAAGCGCTTGCGGCAAATGGGCAACGACTTAGTACCCGAAGATCAGCGCGTTTTTGGCAATGGCTTTCTCGACTTAGATGGAGATGGGCAAGATGACGGCTTTGGCGATGGGCAGCAGCATTGGCTACGCCCTACCCTAGTCGAGCTGTACAACTGTAAGAATATTCTGCTCGAAGGGGTGCGTTTCCGCAATAGTGCCTTTTGGACAATTCATCCGGTATTTAGTCAAAATATCACGATTCGGAACCTAAAAATTGAAGGCGGTTATCTCAATGATGATGGTATCGATCCTGATAGTTGCGAAGATGTGCTTATTGAAGATTGTCGGATCGAAACAGAGGACGATGCCATTTCGATAAAAGCGGGACGCGACCAGGATGCTTGGAACCGGCCACCTTCTCAGCACATTATTGTGCGAAATTGCACGCTCAACTCTGGGGTCAATGCTTTTTGTATTGGGTCAGAAATGTCGGGTGGAGTGCAGCAGGTGTTTGTACACGATTGCCGTATTCTATCGGGCAAGCATGGACTCAATTTTAAGTGTAATCTGGATCGTGGAGGCCGAGTAGCGGACATCTTTTTCCGCCAACTCACTTTTGATCATTTGGCGGAAGCCCTACTCATTTTCCGGATGGATTATCATGGTTATCGGGGCAATAACTACCCCACCAAGTTTGAGCGTTTCTTTGTGCAAGATGTCACCGCTCAACGCATCGATAGCTTGGCCTTCAAAATAGTGGGTGTCGAAGCGGCACCCATTGAAAAAATTCTATTAGATGATATTCGCATACAACAAGCTGGTCGCGCGGGCGAGCTGGCGCATACTGAGGCTATTCTTTGGCAGAATGTTTTTATCAATGGAGAAGCCTGGGAGGGGAATTAAGCCTATCGTTCTACTACTTGCACTTTGTGTAGTGTATGGCCCAGTTGGGTACGCAAGCACTTACAACATTCTCGACTTTGGTGCAACGCCTAGTCGCAACCAACTCAGTACAGAGGCCATTCAGTCAGCGATTGATAGCTGCCATGCCAGGGGTGGTGGGCAAGTCATTATTCCATCGGGCCGTTTCCTGACGGGTAGCGTGGAGCTGAAGTCGAATGTGGAGCTACACTTAGATGTAGGGGCCGTTTTGTTGGGTAGTACCCAAATGGCGGATTACGACCCTGCGCATCCGCACCTCATCTGGTCGATGGGGGCAAACCACATCCAAATCACAGGCTACGGCACCATCGATGGGCAAGGCGAAGCTTTTTTTGAAAAAAACACCAAAAAGCCGATGCGTAGCTGGCGCGCCAAGGAGCGCCCCAAACCGTGGATTCACCTGCAAGACGGGCAAGATATTACCATTAGAAATGTACGCCTCATCAATTCCCCAGCCCATGTGATTGATTTGAATAATTCCAAAAATATCTTAATTGACGGCATCCATATTCGCAATGATAAACGCAGCCCTAATACTGATGGCATCGATGTAAGAGGTTCCAAAGAAGTAATTATCACCAATTGTTTTATCGATACGGGAGACGATGCGATTTGCCTAAAATCCAGCAAGGGCGATGTGGAAAATGTTGTAGTTAGCAACTGCATGCTTAGTAGTGATGATGCGGCGATCAAGCTGGGCACCGGCTCCCGCTATGTCATCCGTCATTTGTTGTTTTCCAATATTATCATTCGCGAATCGCGCTATGGCATTGCGATGTTTATGGGGCAAGGCGGCGTATTTGAGCACTGCATTTTCCGGCAAATCTCCATCCAAACCGCCAGTCGGCATAACATGGAATATCCTATCTTTTTGGACATCCACAAGCGCAACACTGATAGCCCGTTGGGCCGTATCCGAAATGTACAGCTTGCGCAAATCGATATTCACACCCGTGGAAATATCCTCATCGCCGGTCAGGCGGAGGCCCCTATTGAGTCGCTTTCGCTAGATGCTATCCAAGTATATCTAAGCGATCCCTGGGATTTGACGAACGTCAACAAGAAACCTAGAGGGAATAAAAAATTTGGGGAGATCAAGGGCTTAGTCGATTATGCGGCTATCCCTTCCACCCTGACCTTCGGCCACATCCAGGGCTTGCAGGTTGATGATTTGCAACTTTTTTATGAGACGGCCCTCGAAGAGGGTTTGGAGCGCCATGCGATTGCTTTTAAGCAGGTGCAGGCGGGGGTGTTGCGGGGGTTTCGGGAGCATGCTGAGCGTTCCGCTGATGGTACAGCTAAGGTGCTGCAGGATGTGGAGAGTAAAATTGTGGTGGAGCAGTAAAATAAGAACGTGCTTTGGGGAAGGCCCTTCTCGTGATTCGGATCTACCTGGCGGTAGACAGGTTACAAATCCGAACGGCACTGCCCGCTTTACCTGCAATTATTCGGACAATGAGATAGGTACAGGCTGCCCGAATGAGTCGGGCGCGCTGAGCGAGTAACAGGTTAGTTATAGGCAGTTTATCCGACTGAGTCGGACAATAATTTATAAATATTGGGCTGAGATATTGTCCGACGTAGTCGGAACCTGTCTATAACCTATTAGTGCGTGCCTTGAACTGCCCTTTTAAGGGGCAAGCTGTAAGCTAAGTAGGGTGCTCATTACTCCGTTTGCTAAGAAGAGTGCACATGTTTGTGGGTGAATAAGTAGCCGATATAGGTAGGTCCGAACGGCACTGCCCGCTTTACCTGCAATTATTCAGGCAATGAACTTGGAATATTTTACAAACGTTCGTAATATTAGCTAAAGTAATTACGTATGGAAATATTCGAGATTAAGCTTAAAGATCAATCCAAAAAGCAATTCCTTTTAGAGTTGCTCGAACAATTGAATTTCATAGAGTTGAACATAAAAGAAGATGAAGGAGTCGATTCAGCTCATCCTTATGACTTCTTTGATTCTGCTGGTCTATTTGAAGATCGTGAAATGGATGCTAATCAGTTAAGAAAGCAGGCATGGCGCATCAACAATTAATCCTTTGTGATACAAATATCATTATTGAGTTCTATAAAAATAATGAAACTGTCATTTCAGAACTCCAAAACATTGGCCAAGAGAATATAGCAATTAGCGTTATCACAGTAGCAGAGCTAATCTACGGGGCATTCAATAAAAAAGAATTAGGACAGATTTTAAAAGATACTTCTAATCTGCAGGTTCTACATATCAATCAAGAGATTGGGGAATTGCATCTTGAGCTAATGACTACCTTCTCCTTGAGTCATAATCTAACGCTTCCGGATGCGCTTATTGGAGCAACTGCATTAGTCAATGAAATTCCCCTCTATACGCTCAATAAGAAAGATTTCAAATACATCCCTAGAATAAATCTTTACTGATTGCTGTCAATAAAATAAAAAACGTGCTTTCAAAAAGGCCCTCCCAGTGATTCGGATTACAAATCCGAACGGCACTGCCCGTTCTATACTTATATGTCTGTGCATGCAATGATCCCACCACTCCCACCAAGAAGTAATATCCCCGCATCTACCTGTTTGGATGAGTTAACTAAAAATCAAATCATAAGATGAAGAACCAAACATGGATGATGCTATGCTTGTGCCTGCTCACTGGCTGCACTAGTACAAAAAAGTTGGAAGGACTATGGCAAATAGCCGCTGTGAGCATGGGCAAAGAACAAATGACCCCACTAGCTAAATGGACCAGATTGAATTCCGATCAAACCTTTGAATCGGGCAATGGATGGAGCCAGCATACCATCGGGCAATGGGAATATCTCTCGGGGAATAATGAGCTACGGCTCGCAAGTACCAATGGAACGAAGGATGAATATGGAGGATTCCAAATCGTGGCTCTGAAGGAGAATAAAATGACTTGGCAGCGCACGGAAGAAGGCCAACTGGTCAGTGTCGAGCTAGAAAAAATTGAGAAAATTCCCCAGGCTCCGTTTGACCAATTGTTAGGGGTTTGGAAGTTAACGGAGTCAAACGATTCACCCAAAAGCAGCGAAACAGCATATCTCTTCCTAAGATGGGACAAAATAGCCGTTATAGGGAGAGCTAGTGAGGGTAAAAAATACGCCACCTTCAGAACACATGGGCATAAGCAGGAATTACAAATCATCTACTACGAACAACCCTTGAGACGGGAAATATGGGGCTACACCTTGGAGCATCAAGATGCTTTGACGTTAGAGCGGCAGGAAGCAGGTCAATCGATTTATAAGAAGTATGAGCGGATTGATTATGTTCCTAATTAGTATGCCCTGCTTTTCCTGTATCTCCTCTAGCCCATTCTAGCATTTGGGTGGGTTTAAAACCCGTCTACCGCCCAGTGTATCTGAATGGCTGGGTTGGCATTTTTGAAATGCGTATTTTTTTCAAGAGTTTGGGAAACTTTTTAGCATTAAAAATTGACCTTTGAAGTAGCTTATCTCTGAGATATGGAAGCAGAATATTTGTCACAAATAAGTGTAAATAAATATGAAAGCATGGAACTATATGCTGGTAGAAGAGCTAAAAGGAAGAGAAGTAACAATACTAATTTTCAGTATTTTCATGCTCTTTTCATGTAGAAATTACATTGAGAAGGAAACTACTAACTATGAATATTTTGACCGCTCAACAACAGATACCATTGCAACAGAAAAACTGAGAGCTGTAACGGATGAAGAATATTTACAATATGGAGTAAAAGTTGCATTTGTAAATGAAAGTAATGATACAATAATTCCATTCGGTAAGTATGCCTATTACGGAACTGACACCTTGGAGTTTTATGCGAATGTTATCGAACACCCAAATGACAGCACTTACGGCCGACAGATTGCCATCGACAGAAACCAGAATATTTTGTTTGACGTGGTAATGTTTGACAACGGTCCCGAACCATTTAATGAAGGATTAACAAGAGTTCTTCGAAATGGGAAAATGGGATACGCAAATAAATATGGGCAAATAGCCATTTCGTGTCAATATGATGGCGCAAGGTGGTTTAAAAACGGAAAAGCCGAAGTAGCATACAAAGTCAATGAATACATAGATTTAGACGGAAACACAAGAGTAGAAAGTAGTGAATGGTTCGTAATTGATAAAAAGGGAAGGAGGTTAAAATAAGACTATTTATCTCCAAGTTAGACGCAAAGCCCCGCTTAGGAAATAATGGAAAAATCTATTCCAGAAATCACTGAAACTCTATAACTTTCATCTGTGTTAGCAAACTAGATGACGAATAAATAACAAATGATGACAGCACAACAAGTTAAAACGGAAATATCTAAAATCCTTGATAGTTTGAATGAAGAAACTTTGATCCAGGTTTTTGAATATTTACAACTTTTCAAGGAAACCTTTGAAGAAGATAAATCTTTGGCTAATAATCTGAATAAAATTCTTAAAGAAGATATTGAAGTCCTTGAAAAACTGGCTCAATAATCAATGTAGATCATGTCTTGAAAATTTATAAAACTTACCGCTCCCCCTTACTTCTCCTCCATCTCCTCCACCCCATCCCAACCCTTGGGCAGACCATTTTGCAAGTACTCTTGGCAACGCGCCAATATCACCTCAATCGCTTCATCCTCAGGATTTTGTCGATGGAGCTGATCGAATAGTACGGCGGCTTCTGCGATTTGTTTGTTGCGCATGAGGCGGACGGCAGCATCGTACTCGGCTTGGTAGCGTAGCTTGGGGTCGTGGGGGGAGAGTAGCTCGAAGATGGAGATGGCTTTTGTTTTACCTTTGACTTTTACGATGTCTAAAAAGCGGTAGTGAAAAGTGTTTGCGGCTGGTAATTTGGTGATGCTTTCTTCGGTAATGATGATGTTGGCTTTGTAGAACTTGGTGAGCCCTTCTACCCTCGACGCAATATTTACCGCATCAGAGATGACGGTGGTTTGTAGGCGCTCGTCGGTGCCGATGGTGCCGAGGATCATCTGCCCGGTATGCAGGCCCGTACCTACTCGGATGGGGGGTTGGCCTTGTTTGTTCAACTTGGCGTTAAAGGCTTGAAGGGCTTGGTGCAGCTCTACGCTGGCCTGCAAGCCCTGCGCTGGGCCGCCGGGGAAAAGCGCCATGATACAGTCGCCGATAAATTTGTCGATAATGCCGTCATTGCGCTGAATGGCGGGGACGATATGATCCAGGTACTCGTTGATAAAATCAAAGTTTTCCTCTGGGGTGAGGCGTTCCGAAAGCTTGGTGAACTGCCGAATATCGGTGAACATAATGGTCATCTCTTGCTCGATATGGTCGCCTAGGCAGACTTCTTCGATGCTATTTTTACCCAAGAAGTGGATAAACTCCATCGGCACAAAACGGCTGTTAGACTCGTTGACGGTTCGCAGTTTTTGGTTGGCTGTTGCCAATGCCTGGGTGCGCTCCTCCACTTTTTCTTTGAAGAATTGGAGCTGGCTGGTAATCTCGTCTTTTAAGATCGAGAAGTTCTGGGTGAGTTTGCCAATTTCATCTTTGGAGCGCACTTTGGGTTGGTCTTCTTTGAGCGTAAAATTGCTATCGACAAAGCGCGTGATATAGAGCGTTAAATCCGTAAGAGGTTGCGTGATGCGATTTGCCATCACATAGCTAATCCAGATACTAATGAGTGGCAGGAGCACCGCCAGTGCGATGAAGATGGCGTTGAGGCGAAAAAAGGTACGCTCCTTCTGCGTAATCGCTTTTTTTACCAATCGATCAAAGCCCAGCTCTATGCCGCGAATTCGGTGATCCAGTTCGAGCTTTAGGGCGGTGTTATTCTTGAGGCCGATCTCCCGATCCAGCCCCACAATCTGATTAAACTTTTGCTGATAGCGATCCAGATACGAAAGAATTTCTTGCTGCCTACTTTCCCCCATTCGCCTATTGGCCACTACTTCCCCTCGCAACTCCCCTACCCTAAAATTAAACAAGTCCACGTACTTATATTCATTTCGGATAACGTAGTCTTTCTCATGCCGTCGCAAGATCAACACCTTTTCGGTAGGGATTTCAGGAGCCTGCTCCAACCAATGCGCTGCTGCCCGCATCTCCCCTTCCAGCATATAGTCCTTGAAGCCCCTTTGGTTAACCTTTTCCACAATCAATAAAAAGATCGAATCGATTTCGCCTAGCTTGATTTCCAGCTTTTCCATGTCGCGCCTGAGCGGTTGCGTTCTCCGGTTCGTGGACTGCTTAGCGGCTTGCAAAAGCGCGAAAGTACTATCAGTGAGGTTAATGTCTTTCTCTAAGTAGACGCTCTGCCCTCCTTCAAAAAAGGCCCTGTTTTTAGTATCGTAGCTCAAAAAATCCTTCTGTGCCACTTCTACATTAAGCAAGGCTACATAAGAGGCTTCAATCAGGTTATTGGTAGTGAGTATACTTTCGCGCAGCTGAATATAGGCCACCGATAGCGCAATGATAATTAAGCTAAAGCTAATGAAGATCAAAAACCAAAACAGCAGTCTTTTTCTAAAGGTCTGAAACATATCCATCCGCTTTGATAAGCGCCACAAAGTAATAAAAAAGGACTGAACGGACTATTTCCAGTATATAGATCACCTCAAGCTCACACGCATTCTGTAACTCCCCCATCCCATGCTAATAGTGTGTTGCCAAACAATAGTCAGATTTTTGTCAGGAAACCAAATACCCGCTTTTGGTAAAGCTAGCTTCCATATATTTACACTGTTTATATTAAGTCTAAATAAGGATAGCGCATAAGTTCCTTTTAGCTGATTTTACGATAACCAAATAAGCCTTATATACCTCAGCCTGTAAACACCTAATATTCATACTAATTCAATTACACTAGGTTTTGGACAGCTGGTATACCATAGATGCCAGTTGTCTTTTTTTTGATGGGAGTATGATATATAGACAGTGCCCAATCTGAAGGGATTCCAGTATATACGTGACGCAAAGTGGTTTGCAACATTGCAAACCGCTTTGGTACAGTATATACTGCACATTAACTGGTTTGCATGTGGCAAACCAATTAATCGTCAGTATATTTGCGGCATTTATAATGGATATAGTTCAACAATGCTAGATTTGTGAAAATATGGCGACGGCATTTTCTTGGCTTGCAAGGCGAAAAACGTAGGCATAGCCTTAGCTACGCCGAGGCTTTTCAACGTGGCAAGCCGGGAAAAG
>JBCCRH010000047.1:0-21272 GCA_039208045.1 Bacteroidota bacterium | reverse complement strand
TACCGTTACCCGAACCCGATATTGGGTAGTGGTACTTAAGGAACCTGTGTTGAGCGTTGCATTCGTTGCACCAGAGATATTGGTAAAGGTTCCGCTGGTGCCCTGTCGGCTTTGCCATTGGAAGCTGACATTGCCCGTACCACCGCTAACAGTAGCGGTTAGCGTAGCTGAACCACCCACACATATCTCAGCGTTATCGACATTTACATCAACGGTTGGATCAGCCACAACGGTTACAGTTACCTGATCCGTATTCGTACAGCCGTTCGCATCTTCAATGGTTACGGTATACGTTGTTGTCGTAGTTGGTGATACATTCACAGAAGCTCCACTTAGGTTACCTGGCATCCAGGTGTAAGTAAATGGCCCTGTACCTCCTGATGGCGTAGCTGTTAGTGTAGTTGAACCACCGACGCAGATAGTTCTATTATTACCAGCATCGACGGTAGGAACAGGATTTACTGTCACAGTCGCCTCGTCAGAAGCCGTACAACCATTACTATCTGTTATTACTACTGAATAATCGGTAGTTGTACCTGGCGTTACCGTGATGGAAGGTGTTGTTGCACCAGTACTCCATAAGAAGGAAACACCGCTACCCTCAATTACATTTGCAGTGAGTGTAGTCGACTCTCCTGCACATATCGTTAAGCACCCTAAGTCGTTCTGCCCTTGAAGACTTGCACCAGAAAGGTTGATATTAAAATCACCACCAGAAGGTGAAGATTTGAACGAGAAATTCGCATCATCGGGCTCACTAAGCGTTTGGAACATAAGCCAACCTGAGGCACCGAATACATTTGCATCATTTAAGTTGGCGCCTGTACCAATTTGGAAAGATGGGCCTTTTCTACTTATCAAAACTTTAGCGCCAGCTAGACCATTTAGCCCGGTTAATTGTCCTTCAAGCGTCGTATAGTAGTACCAATCGCTATTATCAATATCTCCGATACATTGCTCATTTTCTTTCGGACTACCAGGTGGAGCAGTAAACGTTCTACCACTATATACCCCTTTTACCTCAAACACCAGATTGGAATTGACGGTGTTAACAGCAGTAAAGCTAATAACTGCCGTACCATTACTGAATTCTTGGAGGGTTGCTGCACCTTGTACAGCAAAAAATCTTAGAGGGGTATTATCTCCCAATAGATCATCCGTATATAATCCATACATTCCACTATTATTACAAGAAGGGCTATTGGAAATAATTCTTGAAGTGAATGGATCGCTTGGGCAGGAAATATTAACTAAAGGAGTAGGATTGACTGTAACAGTGACCTGATCGGTATCGGTACAGCCGTTGGCATCTACAGCTGTAACAGTGTAGGTAGTCGTAGCACTTGGCGTAACACTTATAGTGGCACCTGTTAAATTTCCTGGTGTCCATGTAAGATTTACCGGATTTGTTCCACCCGAAACAGTAGCGGATAGGGTAACCGATTCTCCCAAACAGACCGTCTGATTAGCATTTGCAGTTACCGTTGGTAATGGATTAACAGTAATCGTAACGACATTAGAAGTCACAAAAGGGCAGTTTGAATTTGCTCTTGCCTGGCGACGGAATTGAGTGGTTTGGGTGAGTGACGGGGGATTGTAGTTTTGGCCAGTTGCTCCACTGATATTAGTCCAAGAACCCGAGGTACCCGGACGTGACTGCCAGCGGTAGGTTACACCTGATCCAACATTAGTACCTGTTAAGTTAGAGGGATCAAAAGGCGAGCACCCTGATTGGTCGCTGCTAATCGTTCCAGCATCGACATTTTCAATCGTCACTTGATAATCTTCCACTTCCCCATCTTCACTTGGATCGTTCGTTGAGCAGAACGTTCCAGTTGGGCCTACAGTTGAAAGGTCACTATTGATGGTAAAACGCGCATAGGTATTTCCACAGTCAGCATTCGATGGGACGGTGAACGTTATAGTCTTAGTACCACTCGCAACTCGGTTACCACCATAATTATCGCTTCCAACGCCACTACCAACAACTAAGTTGGTAATAACTTGCTCATCATTATCAAAGGTGCCATTACCATCGAAATCTACCCAACCGAAAATATGCCCTTGAACATCATTAGTACTCCAGGAAACTGTAACGGTTTGACTGGAGCCAGGTTCCCAATTCCCACTATTACTAAAAGTTACTCCATCTTCATCATCCTGTCCATCATTATCATCTCCCTGTGCATCATTGCTATTGATCATTCCCGCTTCTGTATCCACTAGGCTACCCAACCTAGTGGTATTAGCGTCTATTACTGTATAACAAATATCCCCATAACTCTCTGGTGCATCACCAAAATCAGAACCTATGACCACAGTAGTACAATCTATGTCTGCAAAAGCCAAGCCTGCAATAACGTAGGATTGGCCACAATTTTGAGGAGAGTTTGGATCGGATTCCGGTCTAGTGTCAATAGTTATGGTCGCAGTGGAAGTACTACCAGGCACATTAGCCAAGAAAATAGCAGGGATATTCAAGCAGCAATCTCCATCTGGACCAAAGATAGTAACGGAATTCGTTACACCACCGGCAGTAGCAGTCACCACCATATGTCTTCCATCTGGTGTCATTTCTGAAATAGGTACATTAATAGTCACATCTCTGGGACTATTATCAGTTGGAATGGGAATGTCGAAACTTTCGAAATCACAGAATCCGCTAATCCCTGTGAAGACCCCCGAAGAAGAGCGTTTGATGGCTACATTACGGAAGGCATAAGCCACTAAAGACTGCAGGCCATTATTATTCCCACAACCATTTGTTTCTGAATTATGCCCAACAGTAGACACTGCTTGAGGAATCACTCCTCTATATACTCTAACATTAGAGCTCATCCCGCTAACCGATACTTGATTAAGTACGTAGGAGTCGCCATTATCTGTCTGTACAGTAACCGAGCTACCTGGATTTTGGTTTTTGTAAACGATCTCCACTACCACTTGGAAAACATTACTTGGATTTGGTATGGTAACTTCAGAATCAGGATTATTCGAGCAATTGACCCCTGAGCCATAGATATCTACTTGTACCCCATCATCGCAGTCAAAACTGAAGTTTTCATCTGGAACAACCGTATTAATAACACTTCCGTTACTGCAACTTCCTAGAGCACCATAATCAAAAAAATCGTGATCACAAAATAGCCATTCATCATTTTGAGGACCACAACCGTTTTTTATACCGTTCGTTGATGTTTGGAAAGTCGCTCCGTTTATTCTTATATGATCAATCTGTACATTTTTATCACAAGCCCCTACACTTCCATCATTAGTAAATACAACTTTTATATCTTGACCACCATAGCCCCCACTGTAAGTGTAATTAGCAAGGCTACTAGTTAAAGTAAACGTAGCAACCGTTACATCATCATACCTTAAATCGATCGTTTCGCTACCACAAGTTCCTTTCGCACGAACCTCTATACTACAACTTCCTCCAATATTAACAGAGGGACATGGCCCGGCAGCAAAATTTTGACTTACCTCTGAGCTACTCAAGTCCTTACTGTATATGGCTACCAAATAAATCTCCCCCAACCAAGCACGGCTACCTCCTACTTCATTAGCTATAGCTAAAGGATAATCTACAAAATTGCTAAAATCCCCTGTTCTAGTGCCGCTATATACAACAGAGCCATCTATATAAATTCGCTCTTCACCACTATGCTCTCTAGAATATACTACGTGCTGTAAATTGGTGCCAACTGATGCAGCCGGTGAGACGATTTCAGGTAGTCCATTATTATTGCCTGTCCGCAATCTCGTGGCATATCTATTTCCACTCTGCCCTAAAGTGAAGTTGCGATCAATCCAGTCAGGAGACATCGTTACAATTCTTGCTGGTCCTGTTTGAGAGGTATTTGCGGGCTTTATCCAAGCTTCAATGGTAATTTCATTCGTGCCTTGAAGAGCAGTCTTCAAAGCGGTTGCATTCCCACTCGATTCAAGAATGGTAGCTGTGTGAATACTCAATCCACAGCCAGAGAGCCAATTGGTGTTACTCTGATTCTGGATATGCAAATCCAAATTACCTACCTTATCTTCCACCGTAGTACCGCTACTCTCTGTGAAATCATACAAGGTGACAAGGCCACTGCTTACCCGCTGTGCTAACGAAAAGTTAGGTAATAAAAAGCTTAAGCCTGCAATAGCTAGCATTGCTACTCGCACATGGTTAGAAAATAAGACCGCTTTAAAATTTTCTACACTGGAGTTGTAAAAACGTCTCATGTTTGTGTAATGTGGTGTATTCATTAATAATGTTTGTCTATCGTTTTTCGGAACAACATTTCTTGTTCTGTAGAACATATATAAGTATTTCGAGACCCAGCTTTCTCAATTCGAAAAAGTGCATCTCGTATTGCTTAATCAATCGGCTTGCGTATAGACATCCGCATGCCAGGCCTACCGAGCGTACGATAAGCCATCGAGACCTATTGCCATCCTTATTTTAGGGAAAAAGTGTGCTATGGAACTAAGATAAACGTAGATATGAAAGCACTATCCCTAAGCAGTACGCCAAAGGTCTCCTAAATTTTATCTTATAAGCTGACCTATTTACTAGCATCTCCACTCTGATACTACTGCATCTAGCCAGAGTCTACTATAAATTAGGTCGAGTGGGGGACAAAAAAGATATTGAAAAGGGAATTAAGAAGAGAGGCCTTAGTGCTGCTCAAAAATATTTTTTACGTATTGACCATCTCTTTATGCAGAACAAATATATAACATAATCATTTGAACATCCCAACCAAAATCACACAAAAATTAAATATGTGACATTATAACTGTACTAAATAGCAAATTTAAAGCATTAAACAATGTCACAAATAAATTAAATTTTACTAAATAAAATTCCTTTTTAAACTGTTAATCAATAGTTTATCGAAAAAATGAATGCTGTTCTATCAAATCACAGATGTGACAAAATAGCAACCAAATTATTTTGAAAATTAGGTGATGAAGTGTTCAAAGCAGATGATAAATGAGCATTTACCATAGTCTTTGTAAAATAGCACCTGACACATAGAAACGTGACAGCATTAATATTCATAAAACATACGCCTATCCCTACAATAAACAGCCTATTGCTTGAATAAGTATCCATTTGTGATATTCAGACCGACTTTTATCTGATAGTATATCATTCCTGAAGCTGTAGATGCTGGAAAATGAATAGGTAGTTGCTGTGTACCAGCTTGCATGAAAAGATTTTTTTGTAAAATCTCTTTTCCAGAAATATCATAAAAAGACAGTGATACTTCTTGTTGTTGCATCACATTCAAGTACAAGTTAGTAGCTACTGAAAATACATTTGGCGCAAAGAAGGGGGTCGGCTCTTTTATAGAGGTAGCGGTGAAGTGCAAATAAATTATTTCCCCTCGCTCTTCTTTCACGATCCATTCTGATATTAGCTTTTTTTCATCTAGCGAAAGCATATTACTCAGATAGCCAGATTGCTGTGCAAGAACTTCTAGCCTCCAAGTAGGTGTGCTTTTATCAGGATGGTAGCTGGAGCTAAAATTCCAGGAAGAAAGTATGCTTTCCTCCAGTTTGTGAGATCGGCCAGTGACTCGCGCAGGATCAAGCGCTTGTAAATCAGATAATTCGAGGCCCTCTGTAGCTGTCAAAGCAAATTGTACGCCCTCCAGTTGCTGCTCACAATAGAGCGGAATAGCGTAATATTGCCCTGCTTCCAGCCATTGGTCGTGAACCAGCAATCGCTTTTTTTCACTAGTACGTACCTCCACCGCAATAGGTGCTTCTAAGGATAGCGCATCGAGGGTTACATCTCCAATTTTTATCGCCACGAAATCAGCACTTAGCTGCTCCCCTTGCAGATTATTAAAACCAATGAGCTCTGGGAAAGGCGCTTCCCAAGGATCTACCGGATTCGGAAATAGATAGTCACTAGGGACAAACCGCCAGCTCGTATTATTAGAAAAAGAAGTCTGAACATTCAGAATCAGCTCTCGCAATTGAATAAGATCACTCACAGTAATGGAACCTGAGTTGTCAACATCTGCTGCAATCAGTTTATAGGGAGAATCTAGTGGTGTATCCCCTAAAATATGCTTTGTGATAAGCACTAAATCAAAGGTAGATACACCTTGATCGGCATTTTCATCTAAATACGGTATGACGGAATAATCAACTCCACTCTCTAAGGTTTCAAAGCGAAAGCTCCCTGTTTCACTGTCTGTAAATACTTGTTCGCCTGCTGGCAAATTAAGCTGCACTTTCACCCCGCCTACCGGCTGATCCATCTCGGTGTGTATGGCTCCCGCAATACTCAGGTTGATCCCACATGCTGGCCCATTTACATTATCTATTTGCACGTAGGTTTCACAAAAGTCGAAATTTGGGCCACCAATACTTCCATCTGGTTGTACGGCATACGGATTAAACGAGCTATCCCAGGCATAGATTTGTACCAACACATGCTCCGGATCATCACAAGTAAGCACCAGATTATTCTGCTCTATGTTGGGTAATTCCCCCGATCGATTAATTGAGTAGGTCACCGGATTGGTGCAATCATCCAGTGGGGTACTTACCAGAAAACTCCCTACAAATAAGGTATTGGCAGCTAAGTCTTCATCGCCATCCCCATCTGCATCGGTGCCCGGAGCAAGCACGCTGAGGCCAGTAGACAAGCCATTAATACAAAAGGGCGTAGGTGCTTTACAGTCAATTACTTCCAGTGGCATATTAAGGATTCCCACATTTCCACACCCATCAATGATCTGAATCTCGATCAGGTGATCTCCCTGGGGCAGAATACCTGACACCTTATATTTGGGGTATACCCCAATTACTACCCCTTCATTATCCGACCAATCTGCGTCCATAATGCCATCCGCATAGGTATCTACAAATACTCTAAATCGTAAGTCCTGCGGGGTACAATTTTCATTGACAAAGAACAGCTCTTCAATGATCGCGTCACAGTTTTCATCAGCCAGTGCACAGATAGGATCCGCCAACACAAATAAGGAAGTCGGCGCAATGGTATCTTGTACCTTGACCTCCTGCGTATATTGCCAGAATCCTACGGAGGAAATACTGGGGTCGGATACAGAACTCCTCCAATACCCATCTGGATTAGTCATTCCATCACAGGAAGTATCCTTCGAAAAAGCACTAGGTATCGCATTCGAGAAATCACTATCGCGATCGTAATAAACGGTTCCATTAGGTTCTACCTGCAACCATACATCCTCCTCGCCATTTAAGTCATCGCAGTCTTCGTCGCGCTCTACCAACACCGGTTCACTTGCTCCATTGTAGGTACACCAATCAATGACGCGATAGGTTCTCAGCACCTTGAAGCAGTCTAATCCAGAAAGGGAGAAGGTATCATTTGCCACGCTAACCGCTAACAAATCACATCCTAGTTCTTGCAAGCTTATAGTGTCTGCCATAAACTCCCCACACTGGGCCGTTGCATCTTTCGGAAATTTCACCTTATACTTACTCACCAATTGAATAGTTACCGTTTGCTGACAAGTTTCGGTAGATAGGTTACCAAACTGATCTACTCCTCTGAACGACCGCAAAATCGTACCATCGCCACAGTCATTGAGGTTTGCTACGGGTGCTAACTCTTGCCCTATTGCCGTACAGTTATCTACTATTATTGGTGTACCAAAAAGCTGCTGCAATTGGGTCGTATCAGTAGGCTCAAAGTCATACGGTAGAGCCGTACAATCAATGGATACATCATTGGGTGGCGTGCATCGGGGCCGGCTCTTATCTTCTACAGCTACCTGCGTCCAACAAGTAGACTGATTGCCCGCTTCATCTGTCAGCCACAACTCTATGCTCACTACTTGGCCTGCATCACAGCAATTTAGTTCTATAAGATTTCCCCACATGGAGTAGGTACTATCGGTAGCATGACAGGCCTGCTGTGCGTCATCGAAGGATCTACGAATCGCCAGCTCAGCAATAGCACAGTTATCCTCACTACCATTGTTGATGTCCTCTGAGGAAATAGTAGCGATGCCTTGCCCGCCCAGTGTAATTTGTAGCCCTTCCGTGCAGATAGCTAGTGGGTTGGTGGCATCCAATACCTGTATTGGACAATTAAGTGCAGCTTCATTGCCACAGTCATCAATTGCAGTATATCTGATCTGGTGCTCCCCTTCTGGGATACCCGCCACCATTCTACTGGTCGCTCCATCCAAAAGGGTAGCAAAAATGACCTCTACGCCTTCTACTTCCCCAACAATTTCCGTGCGCACACTCCAGCTAGAGCAGGAATCTACTACCAATGGCTCAGGTACCATAAAAGCAGCAGTACAGTCAAAGGGACCTGTAGTAAACACAGGTATTTCCTCAAAGGGACAAGTTAAAATAGGCGCTTCAAAGTCCCCTACCTTGATAATTTGGTTAAACAGCTCGGTGCTACCAGGATTGCACCAATCCGAAATAGTCCATTCGCGCAAGAATACAAAGCTGCTTTCGCATACCTCAATAGGAGGGCCATCAGAAAAAATAGCAGATAGATTAGCATAATCAGGCGACAAAGCAAAGGTGCCATCGATCACCGTAATGCTGGGAATCCCCGTTAGTTCAGGCGATGGATTGCCGTTAGTGAGCGTAGGGTAATCTATCCCACAAGACACCACCACGGTATCAGCAGGAAGGCTTATGTCCATGATCTGAGGAAAATCAATGGTAATAATTTGCACGCAAGTGCTACTATTGTCCGAAGCATCGGTAGCGGTGAACGTACGCGTAATTTGCACCCCACCGCAATCCCCAAAAATAGCTACTTGATCCTCAAATTCTAAATCAAAACTCCCACAATTATCCACCACTACAGGCACGCCAGTGCTATTCAGTCCCTGCGTAGAGGTATACAAATCGATATTGTCGGTCAAAACCGTAATAGCATCGGGGCATTGCATTACAGGCGCTGCTTTATCTTCCAAGCGCACTACGCCCTCACAGCTAGCCGGTGCCTGCTCAAAAGTAGGCGTATAGCTGAGGTTTGCAATACTAAGCTCCCCCGATTCTGGCCCTTCCATAGCTAATAACCAAAGCGTACCGGCTGCTACGGTAATCGATATATTGCCGTCAATAGAGCTTTGTACATTCCAGGATGTTGTTCCATTTGGCGCAAGCAAAACCCCTACCCCTTGTGCAGGCTCCCCGGTCAACGACCAAGTAAAACTCAGCTCCCCATCGTATGGCAGAATCGTCCAAGCACTCGCCACTCCCTGCTCCCCATCTAAGCTAAGCACCAGCTCTTCCCCAAATTCGATCCCACCATCACCGCTAATGGTCAGCTCCCATCCTTCAGGACCTAATACCCCGTCAAATCGATCTAAGGGTGCAGGCTCATTCCAAGAAAAAGAAAAAGGGAATGTACCCGTTCCATCCGCTACCGCTCCATTAGCAGGCGTCTCATCGAGTACTAAGAGGTCAAAGTCATCAGCTGACCAGCAACCCAAGCTCCCCTCCCCCACCTGATCAAGCGTAAGCAGCGCTTGGCACGCTTCGTCTACCACCACATTGATGGTATCATTGCATGAAAAACTAAACTCAGGAGCTATAGCCTGGCTAATTTGCAGCTCGAAGTCTTCTTCTCGGACATTGCCTGCGGCATCGGCAGCACGGAGGGTCACGGTGTAGGTACCGGGGGTAGCTGTTGCTAAATATTCGTCATTACCAATGGCCGAAATCGTAAGGCCAGGGGCATCTATTTCAATCGGAGTGGCACCATCGCAGTTGTCGGTTGCTTGCGCAAAAAAGGTGAGTCCTCCCACGGGTGGTGTGCAAGGGTCTAGCTCGATTTGTAAAGCTTGACTCGGATAAGTGATGATAGGTGGCCATTGGTCGGGGATGCTCGTCACCTGTATGGAGCGCTGCTCTACAGTCAATAATTCATCACCATCCAGATAGGAAGCCCTCAGTAAATCGCCATCATTGACGGTATTGATAGCTACCGAAAAGTAGAAGTACGTAATGGCCGCTTGCTGCTCAATGCTTGTCGGCTGTAGGGTTTGGTTACCCAAAGTAAAAATAGCATTGGCACTTTCGATAGGCGTGTCGCAGTCATCTGCAATACTAATAGCGAAGTCGAATGGCTGCGAAGACTCGCAAGTGCTCAACGTAAAGCTCGTCTGGGCAGGCAGTTGGATTGTTGCCGGAAGCGGCGAATTTTGTACCACCTCAATCGTTGGATTACGTTCTTGGTCTTGATAAGCAATACCCAACTGATACGTGCCTGCTGACACAGCGCCTTCTAGTTGGAGCGTCGCTATCCTTCCATCAGCACTTAGCACGACATCCGATTGCAAAAGGCCACTCCCTCCATCCTCAAACATAATTTGATCAGGA
Source organism: Bacteroidota bacterium (assembly GCA_039208045.1). GTDB lineage: Bacteria > Bacteroidota > Bacteroidia > Chitinophagales > Saprospiraceae > JBCCRH01. Next base: position 10,919 of record JBCCRH010000047.1, on the reverse strand, counting down.
TCAATCACACTACAGTCGTCTTGTATCGTCGCGCTGTAGGTAAATAAGCGCGCTGACTGGCAAGTAGCCAAACTAAAGTTTTCATCTGCTGCAATAATGAGCGGTGGCGTATCCTCCTGCACACGCACTACACTCAGCTGCTGGCTGAGCGTACCTATATTTCCGAAAGGGTCTTCATAGCTTGCTGTCCACATAGCGCCATCGTCTGAATCCGTAATCGTTACCTCAAAATCAATACGTACGCCACTTTCCTGCTCCACCACGCTCGTTTGTATTTCACTTCCGTTAAATTGCACGGCTAAGTTTCCAAGCAAGTTTCCTTGGTTTAGCAAAGAAGCGCAAGCGTCTTGGATAAGCAATTGCACCAGTATTGTTCTGCTGCTTTCGCAAAATGGAAGTACTAAATCTTCCAAACCTATGAGTGAAAGACTGGGGTTAATCTGATCCGGCACATTCGCCGATAGCTGTAAGGTCGCCGCATTGCCATTGATATCCATCCCTATGAAATCGATCGTACTTTGCCCTACCCCCCAGTTGATGTCCAATAAATAGGTACCCATATTATCTGAAGTAATGACGACTGCTGTTGGCGCAGCCCCCGTATTTGGCACCGTATTGACTTGACTCTCGATAGCTCCCGCTGCTGTGATCAGTCCATCGCATTCATCTTCCCCCACTGCATACCATTGCTGCTGGTAAGAGCAGCTCCCCTCTGGCAATACCAGCTCCCCCAAATCGGCAGCAAGTGGCGCCGTAGAAGACGGATCATTGTCTGCCACCACGGTTCCAAGCACATTAAAAAGCTCCCAAATCGGCACCGTCGTATCTTCTACCTCTGGCACTTCCACAATGATCGTCTGTATCTCTTCTTGCGGGTTGCAGCCTCCCATTTCCGTAAGGGTAAACCGATAACTTCCAGGCCCTGCATTGAGGAAGGGATAACTTCCAGCAGTCACTCCAATAAATTCCGAAGGAATAATAGCATAAGGCCCATCCAAAAGGATCAAATCATAAGTAGAATTGGGGCAAGTAGTACCGTCACTAATATCAACCGTAAAGCGCCCTGCTGGCAAAAAACCAGGACTGTTCGAAGGGCAGTCTGATAATTCAACGATTGTCAACGTTCCGGCAAACGGATCATCAAAAGTGGCAAAGGTGGGCCCTGTGGCAGCAGTGCACAGGCCAGAAGTATTGAAAGGCGGGATGATGCCATCGCAAGTTTCTACCAACGACCAATCATAGGCAGTGCCTGGCTGAAGGCCTTCTACGGTAACTGTTACTACCTGATCGTTGATGTTTAGCGCGGGGTCGTCGGAGCAATACGTTGATGCGATTACTGCGGTACCACTACCACAGGCAAATCCTGCACCACCAATTTCTAAGTTCCAACAATGCTCATTTGGAGGTGTGTTGGCACTCGTCCATTGGAGCTGTACGGTAGTTTCTGTAATAGCTATTACTTGCAAATTAGTTGGAGGCAAGCAAGTAGATTGTGCGTGTACTAATTGGCCTGTTAGCAGTAATACTCCCAAAATAGCACGGAACCTGGTCCTATTTTCCATGTTCATCCCTTAAATCGATTTTAATTAAAGCAGCATGTTCATACGTTTGTCTGACAAGTAGTGTAGCAGTTTAGGTATGCTCTGGGATAGAGAAGGGGTAAAACTGAGGCTTTATAAAAATACACAGAATAGAAAGGTGCTGCCAGCGCAAATTAGCAAAGTTTTAAAACAATAAAAAACATATACGTAATAATAGCTGTCGTTCAAAGTTCATTTGTGCTATGGATATATAGTTCAACAACCCAAGATTTGTGAATTCTGACTTGCCCTTTTCCCGTCCTGCCGCGTTGAAAAGCCTCGCCATATCTAAGGATATGTCTACGTTTTTCGCCTTGCAGGCCAAAAAAATGCCGTCGCCATATTTTCACAAATCTTGTATTGTTGAACTATACCCGCAAAATGCTTGCCAAATTGACAAAGATCAATCCATCCTTTGGCAATTATCATTAAAAGTAGCTTTAAAAGTAAGGAACTTGATGATACAACAAAATACCACAGCCATGAATCCTAACTTTGAATTAACTAGCCATTTTTTAGTAGCCGCCTTTGCTATTGGTTTCCTTATCATTCTTGCTGCCATTCTGCTAGGCAGGCTCTATTTTGGTCGTTTTGCAGGTGGCGCTTCCGCTACCCAAGGAGAGAGCGGTACATATCGCCACCGAAATAAGTATGCTGGAGCGGATGTCTTCCAATACAGCCCTATGATCTGGCGATTTAGCATGATCGCCGTGTTACTGTTTACTATCGCGGCTTTTAACTGGACCATTTACGATACGCCCGTACAGACGACTGATGAGATCGTATCCCTTGATATAGATGTGGAAGTAGAAATACCTCGAAGTGCAGAACCACCGCCGCCACCACCACCGCCGCCGCCGCCAACCATTGAGGCGGTAGCTGAAGTAGAGCTTATTGATGAAGAAGAAATTGAGTTTGTCGATCAGTCTATTGATGTGGATGATGCTGTAGAAGCCCCTATTTACACTCCAACAAAGGAAGCAGCACCGCCGCCGCCGCCGCCACCTCCTCCACCCCCACCAAAACCGGAAATAGCCGAAATTTTTAAGGTAGTAGAAGAAATGCCTCGCTTTCCGGGTTGCGAAGATATGATGGCCTCTAATACAGAGAAAATGGATTGTGCCAATAGGAAACTCTTAGAATTCATCTATGACAACATTCGCTACCCAGCCCTTGCCGTTGAAAATGGTATCGAAGGAACGGTAGTCGTTGGGTTTGTCGTAGAGCCCGATGGAAGTATCTCTGGCATGAATATTCTTCGAGAAATCGGAGGTGGCTGCGGAGATGAAATACTCCGAGTAGTACAGCTCATGAATGATCTACCTGAAAAGTGGTCTCCTGGAAAGCAACGAAACCGCCCTGTACGGGTACAATTTAGTATGCCCGTTAAGTTTAAGCTGGAGCTACAGTGATTCCCTCCTATGGTACCCCAAAAAGAAGTCATTTCAGCAATACATGGCCTGAAATGGCTTCTTTCCAATTTATATCACCTATTTCGAGTCGTTTACATTCCTTTTTCCCATAAGAAGTACTATATTTTTTATATTGATTGTCATTCAGAAACTTTCTTTTGACCTTAACCCAAAAGTATGCGACTGTGCTTTTCCATAGCTAGAAAGTTACCTACCGCTTTCTTCCTTTTTCTATCTCTTTTTTGTACCGGCCAAACACCTGCCGAAGTAGATTCTATAGCAATCATTCTGGGACAAGAGTTGTCGGAAAAAGAGCAAGCGCTACAGCTCCTTGAACTCTCTAATCGCAATGTTTTTACAGATAAAGCAATTGCGCTGCAGGCTGCTCAAGAGGCGCTCCGACTCTCTAAGCGTACTACAAACAAAGCACTTATTGCAGATAGTTATTTTCAGCTGGAACAGAGTTATTTCTTTCAAGACAACTATGAGCAAGCGCTTACCTATATAGATTCAGCCCTCTACTTGTATACAGCATTAGATAGTCAGTATCGGGTAGCCAAGATGTATGATAGCAAAGGGAACTTACTGACTTTTTCTGGCCAACATGAAGCAGGCTACGAAGCCTTGCTTAAAGCAATGGAGGGCTACCAGAAGCTAGGCAAGGAGAAAGAAGAGAAAGGAACAAAAATGCTATTAGCCTACCTCTTTGATGTTCTAAAAGAGCATGATCAGGCAAGGCCGCTCTATGAAGAAGCTATCGAGTACTTCTTGGATCAGAACAAGCCTAAGCAGTTCTATAAAGAATTAAGCTTTGGGATTGTCTATTATGCTTTACAGCATATTGAGGTTGGGGACTACCAAGAAGCCATCACTTGGCTCTACCGAGCGAAAGCCTTGGCCGATAGGATGGAAGACGACTATGGTCAGGCCATCGCTATCTCTAATATAGGTTGGGCACATGTCAAGTTAGAATATCCAGATAGTGCTACTTACTACTGTGAAAGGGGCTTAGAGATCACCGAACAGTTTGAAGACGTATTCGGCATTTCGCATAATTGCAAGTGCCTTGGAGCCATAGAGATGCTTGAGGGTAATTACCCAGAAGCGGAGCGGTATTTGAAGCGCGCGCTGATCATAGCCGACTCCATTTCTTTACTGGAAGAAAAGATGGAAATCCGAGAATACCTCTATGAGCTTTATAAAGAACAAGGGCAGCTCAAGCGGGCACTGCGCTATTTTGAAGAATTTAAGGTGCTAGGGGATTCTGTCCTTACACTAGACAAAGCTCGACAACTATCCCTCATGCAAACCCAATTTGACATTGTCCAAAAAGACAACAAAAACCGCGAGCTCGTCCAACGCTTAGCAGCCAAATCAAAAGAAAGCTCCTACTATGTAATTGTTACCTTGCTCATCCTTGGTTTAGCCATTTCGCTGGCCTCCCTCTACGCCTTGCAGAAGAAAAATAACGTCAAACTCGAAGAAACGGTAGCCCTGCGCACCCAAGAATTGAAAGCATCAAACATGCGATTGACCACTGCTAATGAAGAATTACAGGAATTCTCTTACATTACTTCACATGATCTTCGGGAGCCTATCAGGAATATCAGCGGCTTTGCAGGCCTTGCCAAGCGCAAACTTCAAGAAAATGAGTTACACGGTGTAGAGGATTCGTTGCGCTATATCTCAAAAAGTGCAGTACAGCTCAATGATCTAGTCAACGCCGTATACAACTTTGTCCGTTTAGACCATACGGATCAACAATTCGAGACCTTTCCGTTAGATGTACTTATTGAAGAGATAAAGGAAGAACTAGCCATGCTCTTACTCGACAAAAACGGCCGCATTACACTATTTACCAATCACCTATCAATCACTACTAGCAGGAGCATGCTAAAAATTATCTTAAAAAACTTAATTGGAAATGCCTTGAAATATAACAGTAGTGAAGCAGCCAAAGTAGAAATTCATATTCTGAAAAATGACCAACAATATATCTTTCAAATTAAGGACAATGGCATTGGCATAGACCCCGATTTTAGGGAACAAGTCTTCAAGATGTTTAAACGACTACACAACCGAGGCGATTATTCTGGTAGTGGCTTGGGCTTAGCGATCTGCAAAAAACTCGTTCAGCGCCTCGGAGGGCGCATCGAGGTTAGTGGCTCTGGCCTAAATGACAAAGGCACTCAAATCGACTTTTCGATTACTCCAGCTAGCTAAGAGCATATTTAGACTTTACCCTTTCGGCTGTGCTTGCCAAATTTTATCCTGTACTGCGTTACTCTTTGGTCGCGTAGCTAAGGCTATGCTCCCTCATCGTGCCTTGCTCAGAACAAAATTTGACGGCGCTCGCTCAAAAAGCAAAGTCCAAACATGCTCTAAAAAAACTGGCTCTCTACCCCCGGTAGAGAACCAGCTAAATTAAATCACATAAAACGCAATTCTAGTGCGACTTTCGCGCCTAAGGCGTAGCAGTTGCTCTCGGCTTTGCTCGATCAACTGCTACGTGCTCGATCAAACCCGTTGATCGAGCAAAATCGAGATCAACTTGCTATTCTAGTATCATCATTCGTTTGGTTGCGGTAAAGTCATCCGTCTCTAAAGTGTAGTACAGTACGCCGCTTGCACCCAATTCACTTGCCTTCAGACTAATCTCATTATACCCCTTCGCATACTCCCCTCTGATCATCCGCAGCGTTCTGCCCTGCACATCTCTAATGATGATCGTTGCCTCTAGCTCCTCTGGGAGCTCAAAGCTGATCACCGTCTTATCACTAAATGGATTCGGGCGGTTCTGGTGTAACACATACTGCTTTTGTACTTGGCTTTCGCCAAAACGTAAGGCGATGTCCTTCACCTCACCTGCTTGATCGTAGGCTTCCGCCTTGGTATAGCGCGAGTGAAGCTGAATGAACTGCTCCATTTCTGCTGCTTGCTGTACATTGAGTATCAAAGTGAATAAGGTTGCTTCTGTATCTAGCGTGCTCTGCTCATCCCAACTTAGCGTGATCGTGCCCTCTTCCGCATAGCGCATCCCAATATGATCGGCACTAGCACTGCCGTACTCTACCTCTTGAATGCTTGCATAATTTGCATCTACACTCAAGGTGAACTGGTAGGCTTGCAAGTCAGCTAGGTCGCTTGCGCTAAATGGTATACGCACTTGGCCTACTTCTACTGGCGTACTGGCTACGTCAATCACCCATTCGTCTCTGCTTCTCGTCTGGATGCTTTGTAAGCTGTTGGGCTGTGCATCCCCTGTTACATCCCCTATCTTCACTCCCACAAAGTCGCCATTTATTGTGGCTTCTTCTGGTAGGTTATTCACACTGACCACCTCTGGGAATTGCTCCACCCAAGGGTTACTTGGATCAGGGAATTCATAAGCCGCATCTACAAAGCGCCAGCTCGTATTACCTGGGAATTCATCAATGACCGATAGGACTAACTTTCTAATCGTTAGCAAGTCTACTACACTAATGCTGCCTGAGTTATCTACATCCGCTGCAATCATCTGATACGGACTATCCAATCGATCTACTCCCAAGATGTGCTTTTGGATCACTACCAAGTCAAAGGTGGATACGCCGTTGTCAGCATCCAGGTCATTATGTGGAGTAATCGTGTAGTCTTCATTGGCGGGTACCTCTTCGAAGCGGTAAGTGCCATCTACACCCGTCATCTGTAAGTCATTCATCGGGCCGCTTAATAAGACTTCTGTATCCTCAATTGGGTTGTCCCATTCAGTTGCAGTGATACCGGCTATGTTGCCCGTTCCAATAGCATCAGGACATACATCAAACATATTATCCTGTATCAAAATGTAAGTCTCACAGTGATCGTAGTTTGGCCCACCTACGGTGCCATCTGGTTGTACCGCATACGGATTAAACGCACTATCCCACGCGTAGATTTCTACAATCAAGGTAGCTGGATCATCACATGTTAGGATGATACCCGTCTGATTGATGTCTGGTGTCTCTCCATCTCTATTGATCGAGAATTGGATTGGCTCTGAGCAGTCACCTACTGGACTTGCGATAAAATCACTCGCCCATATACCCATCGCGCCAGTATCAATGTCGCCATCGCCATCTGCATCTGTCCCTGGCTCTGTTGGCATTAGCTCGATGGCTAGGCCATTGATGCAGGTTGGTACTGGTGCCTTGCAGTCGACTACACTGAATGGGATGTCTACACTATTGACATTACCACATCCATCTTCTACATGTACTTCAAATAGGTGACTACCTATTGGGAATTCTCCAGTGATCGTATAATCTGGATAGCTGCCGCTTAATACCTGTGCATTGCTTAGCTGCCCATCTAAGATACCATCTGCAAAAGCATCTAAGAATACCTTGATCGTTAGATCATCTGGTGTACAGTTCTCATCTACTGTGAACGGTACTTCCACTGTTGCATCACAATCTACATTGTCTAAGGAGCAGAATGGATCAGTAGCTTCGAAGGTGATGATTGGATCAATATTGTCGTACACCTTGATTTGTTGGGTGTACTGCCAATAACCAACTGAAGTGATGCTCGGCTTGATAGTCGAGTTCACCCAATGGCCATCTGGATTGGTTAAGCCATCACAACTGCTCTGCTTCGTATTGCGGAATGGGTTGGTATCGTTCTCATTGTTGTTGCGATCATAATACGTAATGCCATTTGATCGGACTAGTACCCATACATCTTCATCTCCTGGGATGCCGTCACAATCTTCATCTCTTCCTACAATGATTGGATCATCATCTCCATCATATTCACACCAGTTGATTACGCGGTATCTTCTGAATATCTTGTAGCACTCATCTCCACTAGCTACAAAAGGCTCATCAAATACACTTACGGCTAGTAGATCACAGGCTAGCTCATTATACATAATCGTATCTGGACTTGGTGTCCCACAGTTCGCCTCGGCATCCCGTGGGAACTTGATCTCATAATCATGTACTTCATTCAGCGTTACAATCTGCTGACAGGTATTGGTAGAAGTCAGTCCCCATATGTCCGTTGCTCTAAAGCGGCGAATGATTCTTCCAAAGCCACAATCATCTAGTTGGACTATCGGACTAATCTCTTCTGCTACCGCTCCTGGACAGTTATCACTGGCACTAGCTGAGCCAAATAGCTCCTCTAGCTGCGCTATATCTGTCGCATCAAAATCATAGGGTACTTCATCACAATCTAGTTCCACATTGTATGGTGCTTCACAGATTGGTCTGATCTTATCTTCGATAATCACCTCTAACCAGCATACATTGCCATTATCTTCTGCATCTAATACATCACCATTACCATACCAGCTTCCAAATACGCCATTCATATTGGCATCATCCCATACTCGTAGCTCAATGCGCACCGTATCTTTCACATCTTCACAGTCAAACTCCACTGCTGGGCCCCATGGGCCAAAGCCACCATTTGCTAGCTCTCTTCTAATCTCTATGCGGATGTCTCCACAATTATCATACGAACCATTGTTCAGGTCTTCAGCCGTCACTCTTGCAAAGTCTGATCCACCAATACTGATATTCAATTGATCTTCACAGATCGCTACTGGTTCTACTTCATCTACAATCTGGAACGGACATTCGAGACTCGCTTCATTACCGCAATCATCTGTTACCGTGTAGCGGAAGCGGTGCTCTCCCTTGGGTAGGCCGCTTACTACTCGGTTTGCTCCTGGTAGGATGGTGGCTACTAAGATCGTTTCTGTGGCTGTACCTGTTACCTGACCGTATTGATTGGTGACATTCACCGTGATGTCCGTTACAATTTCTGTTAGGATACTTGTACTAGAGCAGTTATCTTCTACTGCTGGTAGGGGTACATTGATACTTGCTGTGCAATCAAATGGGCCAGTAGAGTAAGTCAATAGGTCGGGGATACCATCCCAATCATAATCCTCCTTAGGACAGGTAATCTCTGGTGCGGTAAAGTCACCCACTTTGATGATCTGATCAAAAATGTTCAAATCGCCTGGGTTACACCAGTCAAAGATATTCCACTCTCTTCTGATCTTGTAGCCACTCTCACAGGTCTCTACTCTTGGTTCATCGGAATAGCTTGCTCCTACATTGCAGTACACCTGATCCAAATCCTGGAAGCCAAAGGCCGTGCGCAAGAATGGATACCCACTAGTTATGGGTGATGGATTACCATTATCATCTACTTCAAAGTGCTCATCACACTCTATGGTTGCAGTAAATGGTGGTAGTACTACATCGTCTAGTGTTGGACGGCGGATGGTGATAGTTTGTGTGCATTCATCCGTATTTGGTGTGCCCGTGCAATCTGAGTTGAATTTGTCTGCTACACTGAACGTACGCGTGATCACTACATCGCCACAATCTCCATTCTCTTGGAAGGTATCACTTACTGTAATCACCATCTGTCCGCAATTATCTGTTGCTACTGGAATACCTGTAGCACCTAACTTAGCTAGGAACGCATTTAGTGCCGCTGTGCTTCCGCCAAAGAATTCATTGCGCGTCGCTGTTGCATCTAAGCTTCCATCTGCATTGACTATCCAGCTTTGAGCGGTAGTGAATAGTACCTCATCTAAGTCTGTACAAATCAAGTCTCTTGTCACATCTACGGTCTGTGGAGCAGGCTGTATGCCTGGGCTTGGACTGGTATCAATTGATGCTGATCCATCACTGTATACTTCTACTGTCCAATCGCCAGTGTCTTCTACACTAAAGCTGGTTAGTAGCAAGGTATACTCCGTATTAGGCTTTAGTGGTAAAGTCAAGCGGAAGCTTGGATCAAAACCAGCTATAAATGCGCCCGTGCCATCTTGGGCATCTTCGGAGTTAGCAATCACATTTTCACAGGGTGCTGCTGCATTGAAGCCTCCTTGGTAGAGTAGCATCGAGCCATCACCAAAGTCTGCTGCCATGTCAAAAGTGAAGAGGTCTTCTCCACTTACCGTGAAGCTCACTAAATCATAGTAGCGATTACCACCTGCTAGGGTGAAGTTCTCTAAGAAACACGTATAGTTGGCTGTATTCAGTGTAGGATCCGTTAGTTCTAGTGCTCCACTGAGTACTTGGGAAGTGGTAGCTACCGTGGCTTGATCCGTATCATCAGGACAGTCAATTACTGGGGCGGCCTTATCTTCCAAGGTCACTTGACCCCAACACGTTACAAAACCTTCTCCATCTACGCCATCTACTAAGGTAATCTCGTAGTTAAACTGTCCACAACCATCGGCTATCGCGCCATTGCTAATGTCACTATCTACAATCACGATATTGAAGTCTGCTGGTGTTAAGCATCCAAAGCTACCATCCAGTAGCATATCTGGAATGAATTCTACCTCGCAGTTCTCATCTAGACTTACGATCAAATTGTTGTTGCAAGCTAGGTTCACCTCCGGTCTTGGCTCTTGGGTGATATTGATCCCAAAGTCTTCTGCTGTGGTATTACCAGAAGCATCACTAGCACTGATCGTTACCGTGTATTCATCCACTGCCAAGGTCGCACAATAGGTGTTACCTGTTTGTACTAGATCAGCTGGATCAATTGCTGGACTGAACTGTACGGTTGGTACTACATCACCATCACAATTATCTGTAGCCGTCACTTCAAAGCATACTTCTGCTACCCCTGGCTCACAAGGATCAATTGCTACATTGATGTCTTGAGATGGATAAATCACAATTGGTGCCCAGTTATCTGCTTGTTGGGTTACGGTGATGGTAGCTTCTACACTGGTGGTGTTGCCTGCTCCATCTGTATAAGTGGCTTCTAATAAGCAACCATCAGAGGTAGCATCTAAAGCAATATCAAATTGATAGGTGGCACTACCGCCATTGTTTACTACACTGCTTGGTAGTAGCTCTTCATCACACAGCATGAATGTGGCAGCTCCGATTGGATCATCACAATCATCATTGATCGTAATGAGCGC
>JBCCRH010000046.1:0-21398 GCA_039208045.1 Bacteroidota bacterium | reverse complement strand
TTGGGCCTGTGCCTACACTCTCTTAACCTACAATTACTACTAATAATGAATTGGTATTCAAAATCTCTGTTCTTTCTATTGCTGCTTAGCACTTCTATTTTTGCCTTTATCTCTTGTGAAGATGAAGAGCTTACGATTACAGATCAGGAGCATGCGGCCTTCATTAATGCTTTACCCCAAGAGGTGCTCCATCCGGCTAATAATCCGTACACACCAGAAAAAGCGGCGCTTGGTCGGCTGCTGTATTGGGATCCTATTTTATCGGGTACCAAAGAGGTCGCTTGTGTGAGTTGCCATCATCCAGCGCTTGGTTATGCAGATGGCATCGCTTTTTCTAAGGGCGTTGGTGGGGATGGGCTGGGGCCAAATCGGGTCGGTGGTCTGACGACTCGGCAGAATGCACCTACGGTGATCAACACTGCTTTTAATGGGATTGATAATGACGGCAATTATAATCCGGAGACTGCTCCTATGTTTTGGGACAATCGTGCCCAAAGTTTGGAGGAACAAGCCCTGCTGCCCATGCTTTCCAAAGAGGAAATGCGAGGTTCAGCAATTGCCGAAGCCCATATTATGGATACGATTGTTCAACGCTTGACGGCTATCCCTGAATATGTAGCTCAGTTCGAGCAAATCTTTGGTAGTCCGGAGATTACTACGACTAAGATTTTGGCTGCTATCGCTACGTTCGAGCGCGGGATTGTTGCAAATAATAGCCCATTTGATCAGTATATGCGCGGTGAAACGACGGCGCTAACTGCTTTTGAACTTCAAGGTATGAATGCCTTTATCCAGGTGGGTTGTGCCGACTGTCATGGCGGCCCAATGTTTTCGGATTATGAGCTGCATACAATTGGTGTGCAGGATAATATCAGTCCACCAGATGAAGGGGCTACTAATCGTTTCGATTTTAGAACGCCTACCCTTCGGAATTTAAGCTTGACGGCTCCCTATATGCACAATGGTATCTATACTACTTTAGAAGAAGTGATGGAATTCTATGAAGAAGTCGCGGAGGGAGATACGGATGAATTGAATGGCAACCTCTCTTTTAATCAGCTGGATGAAGAAATGCGAAATCTAATGCTGGATGACGAGCAAATCGATGCCATTATCGCCTTTTTGAAGGCGCTAAATGACGATGATTTCGATAAAACCATTCCTAATAGTGTGCCCAGTGGCTTGTCCGTTGGAGGGAATATTGATTAGGATACTGCTTGGGCCGCAGGAGCCACCGATAGGGATCGGGGCAGGAGCGATAGAAACGGTACGAAGTAGGCCCAAGTGGTAACAGCTGCAGCGTCGGAGTAGGCTGAGTTAAAAGCGAAGACTACTCCGGTGCTAAGGCAGCTGTACCGCTTGGGCCTGCTGAGTTTAGTGGATAGCGTGTTATTCGCCTCGGGCGAATAGCTGCCCTACTACTGCTGCCGAGGTAACTGCCGATGGATACACTCCACTACCTCTCGAATAAAATCCTTGTGGTTCATCGTGTTTCGTCCATCCGAATTTTTGATATTCTCGGGGAGTTCCTTGTCGTAGCGGCCTTCCAGGCCTTTCCGGTTGTGGGCGTAGATGAGGATAGGGATGTCGCACAGCTCTGCATCGTGTACCAGTTGCTCAGCGAAGGTGATGCCGCGTACTTTGGGGTCGGCTTTGCCTTCAATTCTTGTTAGGTCAGAGATGATGAGGTTTACTTTTTCTTCTTCTAGTGCTCCTGTTTTATTGTGGTCGATGAGGAATTTGATCGCTTCATCCGAATTGCGGACAGTATGGGTGAAAATGTTGAGCTCATCGAGGATAGCGATGGGCAGGGCGTAGGTGAAGGCATCATCGACCCAGAGGACGTTGTAGGGTTTTGCTCGGCGCCGCAGGTCTTCCACTTTGGCCAATAGTTTTGGCTCGTTTCTAATACCAAAAACCTGTAACACATCTTCGAGCCCCTGCATGCTAGACAGTTCCCACATGACGGGCTTCACCTCTTGCAGAAGCATAGATTTGATGTCACTCTTATATTTCGCCCAGCTAAATCTTCTCAGCAAGCGCGCGGCAGCCTCTGCTCCTTTTTTGAATAAGTCAATTTTTTCTTCGTCTGCGATCTCAAAATCGAGCCAGTTGAATCCATCTACATTGATCGATTCCACCAAGTAGTTGTACTCTGGATTGTTGCGCAAAAACTCGTGATCGCGCAGGTTGCGTACGCCATCGAACATGCTCCCCAAGAAGCTGACTAGATCGTCCGTATTTTTGGCTTTGCGCCGATCAATACCCAGCTTGACGCCAATGGTGGGGCGGTTGGGAATCCTGCTGTAATGGTGAAATACATCGATGGGGAAATTGGACATAATCCCACCATCCAATAGCTTAACCCGCTCGGGCAAGCGCCCGTAGAAATCGGCCTTTTTGCGCCAGAGGCGGCCGATTTGTTCTTCCTTTTCAGCGGCCCACTTAAGGCTTACTTCTTTGGGTTCAAAAAAGATAGGAATCGACATGGAAGCGCGAACGAACTCTGCGGGATTGACCTGTTCTGGCTCTTCAAAGTAAAGGTCGGCCATAGCCGGAAATTCAGCCTTGGTCTGTGTAGTAATATCTGCTGCGATAATCGCCAGTCGAATATCTAGCTCTTTGGCGGTCAGTGTCTTCCGAACTTTGTGATAGTCATCAATCAAGCGCAGTTCGAAGGGGATATCCGTGATATTGGCTTCCAGCTCCTTCCAGGTAGCATGCACCAAAACGTCGGATAGCCATTCTTCAAAGGCGTCGCCGGGGTTCATTCCAAAGCTCCCAAATAGCTCTGGCAGATTTTGAATCAACCCCTTATAAGTTGCCCACTTTTTTTCTTTAGTCATGGCTCGCATGATCCCCACGGCATCACTCCCTCCATCCACAAAATCCATAAATTCCTTATCCGCGATGATGTCTAAAATACGCGTACTCTTTTTCTCATACGGCTTCCCAGTATCGGCCAGCATAATGGTATTGATAGAGCCTGCCGAGGTGCCGCCCAAACTGAGAAAGCGAATTCCCATCTCCTCCAAGATATAGGTAAAGCCTACCAAGGCTAAGCCCAGCACACCTCCCCCCTCTTGCACGAGGTTGACATACTGGTGGCCATCGTCATCCCAAATATCTGAGATGCGAAAGTCATCTGGATTTCTTTCTTTTTCGGCTTTTAAATCGTCGAGTAGGCTTTGTACGCTAAGGGTAAAGTCTTTGATTTTCATAATGGCCAAGTAGGTTTTTGATGAGGCTAAAGATAAGGTATTTCCGTTGAAAATACGCTTTACAGGCCACCAACTACTTCCCAGCCTTCATTAACTTCACACTATATGCTTGCCCATCGATCAGAGTCGAAAGGAGGTAACTACCTGCGGCTAGAGTACCCAGCCCTTCCAGCCGAACCACCTGCTCCGTAGGAGTAGCTTGAAACTGCCGAATCAATTGCCCATCTAAGCTATATAGTTGAAATAAGAGTGGCTCAGATGTGGCTTTGGGCAAGCTAACTTGCAGCTCGTTTTCGACAGGATTAGGGAAGACTTGGAGGAGCTGGCTTTTGCTTGGTTCTACCGTAGATACGAGGCTTTGCTGGTAGACGCGAACGTAGTCGATTTCCATAGCGCTTTGTGTGAAGGTAGTTGGGATGATACTTTCTTGGATAGCCACATTGAGCAGGAGGTATTGCTCAGCGTCGAAGGGCCAGGTGTCTGGGTTTTTGTCGATTGGGTTGTAGACATAATGGATCACATCGTCGACGCTGAAGACCATTTTTTCGGGCGTCCATTCTAGGGCGTAGACGTGGAAGGCGGTGGAAGCGGTGGGGAGGATGCGGCCGCCATGATTTTCGGTAGCGCCAAAGCTAGAGGGGGTGTGCATGGCACTTTGTACAAAGTTTTGGTTGTGGCCCCAGTGTTCCATGATGTCGATTTCGCCGCAGGCGGGCCACGGGGTCGTGCCGAAGCCTTCATTGTCCCAATAAGCGCCATCTTCATTGATATTTTTGCCAAGCATCCAGATGGCGGGCCAAGTGCCTACGCCAAAAGGGAGCTTAGCGCGGATTTCTACCCTACCGTAGGTGAAGGCAAACTTGGAATTGAGGCGTGCAGAGGTGTATTGTTTGGTGACGCCTTGATCGGTGAAGGTTTCTTTGCGTGCGGTGATTTTTAGGATGCCATTTTCTACCTTGGCATTCTCCTCGCGATTAGTATAGTGTTGTATCTCGCTATTGTACCAGCTGTCGGGCAGAGGTAATTGCGTTTGGTGAAACCATTTAGTGTCATCAATGGGACCATCGGTATCGAATTCGTCTGACCATACTAGCTGATCAAAAAGGGTTTCTTCCGATAGGTTCCCATCGTATTGAAAATCGTCTATATAAGCTTGCACTAGATCACTGTTATTTTCACCATTAATTTGAATAAGTACTCGGTTAAAATCAAAGCGCTGAGTAGGAGGAGGTGAGCCACCGTTCAAGTTGATATAGCTGTCTGTCGCAAAATTGAAACTTACGACTTGCCACTCATCCAAAACGATAGGCTTGATAATCTCGCTCTGCGTCGACCAAGGCTCCGATAAATTACCGTCTTGTAGCTTAAGGGACACCTGATTAGGCTGATTACCCGTGAGGCCACTGGAAGGAACATATATTTTGAAACTAAAAGTGCGATAGGTAGAAAGCTCAAAATTTTTGGAGACATCAAAGCGGACGTTGGCAAATTGCCCGCCCTGGTCATCGTACAGTAAGACGGTAGAAGAAGGGTTGGAGTTGTCGGGAACTGGATTGGTAAAGTTGGTAACTACGCCGCAGTTATCTCCAAACCAGGTAGTGATGGTGCCATTGCCCTCGAAGTCATCTTGCACGGGTTGGGCGTAGCTAAGAGATGAGAGGGATAAGAAAAGGCCAAGCAATAAAGTGTGTAAGGTATTAGGTAGCATCTTGTTTTCTTTCAAAATACATAAAGTTGTTGATATATCTACTAAAGTAAGAATTGCTTGAAGCTATTCCCATCCCACTTATAAACACCCGCATTATCCGTTCCTAGCCAAAGCCCTCCTTGCCGATCTTTATAAATGGTAAACAGCAAGACCTCCTTATCGCCATCTTTGATGGGGTAGTTTTTGAGCTGTGTGCCATCGTATTTCCAAACGCCATCGTCATAAGTGACCATCCATAAAGCACCATCATCATCTTGAGTGATAGCCAAAAAATAAGGATATCCCATTGCCCCTTGAAGATCAAGTTGACCAACCCCATCTCGCTTTTGTAAATCGAGTAGGCGTTCATTTTCTGTTACTTTTTCTGATTGACTAGTCTTCAGAATATTGTAGCGATAGCGGGTATTGTTAATCCAGTATTGTCCGTCCCGATCTTGGAAGATCGCACGGATGCCAAAATCACCACCACCTGGTGTTTTTTGCAATTGTTCTTCAAAGTGCCAACGTACCGCTTCGCCATCAAACTGGCACAGTCCCATCCCAGCGGTACCAAACCAAATCGCCCCTTCTTGATCTTTGTAGATGGTATAAATGCCATATCGGGAATAGGAATCATTGGGATAAGTTTCATCATAGACAGCTTCTTGTGGGGCGCGAGGAAACTCCAAATAATGCAAGTACTCCCCATCGTATCGGTAGGGGCCACCCTTATTAAAACCTATCCGAAACCATAAGTCAGTAGGTGCTAAAGTCCATTGGGAGGTGTCCCCATTAGACTCTTTGATGGGTAAGGTCTCAAAAGTCTTGCCGTCATATTTGCTAATGCCACGAAGGGTTTCAATGTATAAATTACCGCTGGCATCTTCTTGGATACCTCGAATATCATCGCCGATCAGGCCATCCGTTTTGGTGAAATGCTTTACGGTTTGCCCATCATACTGATAGAGGCCATCGGCTTTACTTCCAAACCAAAAGTGCCCATTTTGATCTTGATGAATCGCCCAGATCGTCGGAGCAAGGGGATTTACTTTTGGAGCATCGGAACTTTGGGTATTGGACTTTCCAGCACAAGCATTAAACGCTAATAGAACTCCGAAGCATAAGCTGGTAATAGTAGTATTCAATTTTATACTTTTTTAAAACACAAAATAATCAATCCCTCGCCCAAGCTTGCTTACTTTTGGATGGTAAGCATCTACTGATAGGGCAATCTTACATTACAAATAAACTATCAATATGAACAAAAAACAAGCATTTTTCCTGCTCTCCACCTTACTCTTGCTGGCCTCCTGCGCTACCAAGGTGCAAAAAAATCAGCGCACAACAGCAGCACTTGAATTAGAACAATTACAGCAAGTCATGAGTGGCACCTTCTCTAGTCGTGAGCAAGCAGCACAGGACAGTACCTATTATGACATCAACCTCGTCATGTTTCCAATCTGGGAAGATCGCACGGATGGCAAGTGGCTTTATGTAGAGCAAGCGGTGACGGCTATGGTCGAAAAGCCTTACCGGCAACGGGTCTATCAATTGGGTATGGAAGAAGATGGAAGCTTTAGCAGCAAGGTGTATGAGTTACAAACGCCCAGCCGCTTCACCGAAGGGTGGAACAAGCGTAAGCTGTTCAGAGAGCTCACCACGGACTCCCTAAATTTACGCCAAGGTTGTGCTGTTTACCTCCAAAAAGACGCTAATGGCTGCTACACTGGTGCTACCAAAGAAGGGGCCTGCAAAAGCACACTTCGTGGTGCCAGCTATGCCAGCTCTGAGGTAACCATCTGCCGTGGGCAGTTAGTATCTTGGGATCAGGGCTGGAATGAGGCAGGCGAGCAGGTCTGGGGGGCTACCGAGGGCGGTTATATTTTTAAAAAAATTGATTAATCTCAACTACTATGCTACGTCTATTTTCGTTGTTACTTAGCCTGAGCTTTGTCTTTTCTGCTTGTCAGCAAAATGCCGAAGTGGCACAGCCTACTACCTTTACTAAACACCAAGACTTAGTGCAGCTCTTTGAGCAATGGCGCGACTTTGAGCGTCCTCCCATGCGGAATGGGGCACCGGACTACACTGCGGCCACTTTCGAAAAGCGATGGCCAGAGTTCAAGCAATTGCAACAGCAATTACAAGCCATCGATACCACTGGCTGGCCTGTCCCTCAGCAAGTAGATTGGCTCATCGTATGGGCAGAAATGAATGGCTACGACTTCAACCACCGAATACTGAAGCCGTGGGTGCGCGACCCTGCCTTTTACAAATCCTTGTGGACCTACCGGAGCGACGTCCCTGCTCACGAAGGCCCAACACACCATGCCACCACCGAAATCTGGACGTACCATTTCCCACTCCGAGCACCAGAGCGCCAGCGGCTGCTGGGTGACCTAGCCGTTATTCCTGCCCTCAATGAGCAGGCACAGGGTAACCTTACGGGAAATGCCAGAGACCTTTGGGTGGCAGGGATACGCGATATTCGCCGTCAAGCGGAAGGTTTAGCCGTGATCAAAGCACGACCGGGAGTGGCAGAAGATGCAGAGCTGATGGCTAGCTTGGATACTGCTATTGCCTCTACTAAGGCTTTCGCCAAATGGTTGGAGGAAGAGTCCAAAACTAAAACGGGGCCTTCGGGCATTGGTAAAGAAAACTACACCTGGTATTTGCAAAAGGTGCATCTGGTACCACTTACTTGGGAAGATGAAGTGATGATTTTAAAGCGAGAATTAGCCAGAGCCTGGTCGTCTCTAAAATTGGAAGAACATCGCAATCGAGCACTCCCCCAGCTCGTCGCAGCCGACTCCCCCGAAGCCTATCGAGCACTTGCCGAAACGTCTGCCCGAAGCATGATGAACTTCTTAGAGCAGGATAGTATCCTGACGGTTAAAAATTATTTTGATCCCGCCCTACGCCAACATTTGGGGCAGTTTGTCCCTCAAAACACCCGGAACTTCTTCTGGATCACCGCACATTACGATCCACGCCCCCTCTACTGCCATTTTTACCACTGGTTTGAGCTCGCCCGCATGGATACCGAGCCCAACCCCAGTCCCATTCGGCAAAAGCCGCTGTTGTATAACATCTTCGATTCCCGCAACGAGGGCATGGCCACTGCGGTGGAAGAGATGTTTATGCACGCTGGTTTGTACGACGACAACCCTCGCGTGCGCGAGATTGTGTACATTATGATTGCGCAGCGGGCAGCGCGGGGCCTAGGCTCCCTCTACGCCCATGCCAACGATATGACGATGGAGGAGGCCGGTGGCATCCACTCCGAATACACCCCTCGCGGCTGGATGAAAACCGAAAAAGAACTCCTACTCTTTGAGCAGCACCTCTACCTCCGCCAACCCGGGTATGGCACCAGCTACATCACCGGCAAGTACCAGATGGAACTGGCCATGGCTGAGTTTGCACGGACCTGCGAACAAAAGGGCCAGCCCTTCACCCTCGCCGCTTATTTTGATCAATTAAATGCCATCGGCAATATCCCCATTTCGCTGGGGCATTGGGAGCTGACGGGGGATGATGGGCCGATTCGGGGGGTTGGGGAGTAGCTCACCGAGCGTACACTTCGGCTACGCTCAGTGTACGGCTGTGCTTTTATTATATCTGGTGAAATCTACAGTTTCAATCTACATTTTACCAGTTTTGTTATTCTATACTTGGTAAAATGTGCTTATTTTACAGCGATTTCACCAAATATAAATGAAACGTGGAGAAATTAATCGGACGAAAAGCTGAACGAGCTATCCTAGAAAAGGCGCTACAGAGCAATGAACCAGAGATGGTTTCTGTAATCGGGCGACGACGGGTAGGAAAGACCTTCTTGATTAATCGGGTGTATCAGGAGCAGATTGTTTTTGCGATTTCTGGTACACAGAACACTCCGCTGAAAGAGCAACTAGCTAACTTCGCCTACTTACTTAATAGTTATTCTACTACCAATATTCCCTACAAAACGCCTGTTTCCTGGCAGGAAGCTTTCCAAATGCTGATGTCTTACCTGAAAGAGAAAATTAAGGCTACAGATGGGAAACTCGTTGTTTTTTTTGATGAATTACCCTGGCTCGCCAGTCCTAAATCTGGTTTTTTGAGAAGTTTCAGCTTTTTCTGGAACAACTGGGCAGTTCATCGAAACATTGTAGTGGTCATTTGTGGCTCAGCAGCCTCTTGGATGATTGAGAATGTAATGCGGCAACCTGGGGGATTGTACAATCGAATTACACGGAGAATCCTCTTTGAATAATCATCCTAGCTCGACCGCACAAACACCAGCTCAGGCAACACAATCAAATACTCCGCTTCATTTTCTGGCTTTTTCCAATAGACTAGGAAGTTGACTTTTGCACTCCGAGGCTGGTAGCCTGCTTGAGCACGGGCTTTCAAATCAGCTAAAAATTTCTTGGAATATTTTACGACGAGTTCCCCATCCGCGTTGGTGAGCCCGTCGGGATGGAGGTGCAGGGCTTGGCCGCTGTGGAGGAGCCGAACGCGATGCTGAAGGTAAGTGAAGTAATTGAGGTGGATGTCTTTATAGCTCAGTGGCATACTGATCTTTTGGGGTGGTTGCCATTGGGTAGTATTGGTTAGCTGTTGCAGGCTGGGCACTTGCAAGTAGCTGAAGCTGCTTTCGTTGGTGTGGATGGCCAAGTGCCTTTTGGCGCGGGTGAGGGCGACGTAAACTTGGCGCTTAGCGGCGTCCGTTTGGGTGCGGAACTGGTCGAGCAGTAAAAATACGTAGTCGAACTCTCGGCCTTTGGCTTTGTGGATGGTGGAGACGAGGATGGTATCGCTTTCTTGCTGGTAGAAATCTTCGATTTTGGATTCGCGGACGAAAGACTCAAAATCAGACCAGTACTTCTGCTTGGGATTGGTTGCTTGAAAATCGCTTATGAGCTGGTGTACAATTTCAAAGCGGGGGCTGGCTTTGAATTTTTCGTGGGTAGCCCGTTTTGCTTGATTCCATATTTCGGGGGCAATTGCTACTTGGGAAGTTTGCAGGGCATCCATAAAATAGCGCACTTCGAGTAAGTTGGACAACACAAAACCATCATTGCTCTGAATCAACTTAGCAGGTCTACCTTGTTGTAGGAGCAGGCCTGCAATTTGGGCGGCTTCTTCATTGGTTTTTGTGAGTACGCAGGTCGTCCCGCTAAGGTCAGTCGTGAGTATATCTTGCACCAGGGGTTCGATTAAGTGCGTGCTTTGGTAGTGTATGACCTTGGCTTCACCCGGGTAATCATAATAGGACTGTATGGGGTTGACTTTCAGGCGGCGGGAGATGCGCTGTGCGAAGGCATTGGCCAAAGTGACAATTTCGGGGCTGCTGCGGTAGTTGGTCGTCAGCTCGTATTTAGTAGCGCCATGTGTTTGGATGAGTTCGAATAGGTAGCTGGAATTAGCTCCACGAAACTCGTAGATATTTTGATCGTCATCGCCAACTGCAATGACTCGCAAGGATTCGTTAGTTTCCATCAAAGCGCGTACCAACGCAAACTCATCTGCATTCATATCCTGCGCTTCGTCGATTACTAAAACGGTTTTAGTAATCCGGTTGCGTTCGATTTCGCCACTGCGAATTTTTTCTACTGCTTGCTGGAGAATCTGGTCTGATTTTTCGAGACTCCCCACGCGTCCTAGCAAATCGAAGCAATAGCTGTGAAAGGTTTTAATTTCTACAAAATGAGCGGCGTTTCCAATAAGGTCAATTAGGCGCTTCTTGAAAGTGGTGGCAGCAGCGCGCGAGAAGGTAAGCATCAACAATTGCTCGTGCTTCACATCTTCCATCAATAGAAGGGCGGCAAGTTTGTGGGTTAGGACTTTGGTTTTTCCACTGCCTGGCCCAGCAGCTACTACAATGTGTGGGCTTTCTTGATCATCGATGATTTGGCGCTGGGCCTCCGATAGGGCATCAAATAGCTGGCGATACTTAGCAGGGGTAATATTGCGCTTAATTTCTTGGCCCCGACTGCCAGGGAAGTATTTGCCCAAAAAGGCCGAATAGTTGAGCTGAAAATAATCATCCACAAAGCGCAGGGCATCCATATAGTCATGCACCATTTTTTTGGCATATTCCCCCACGATATGAATCTGCTGGATTTTATTTTCATAAAATTCATTCAGTTTTTGATAGTCTTCATTCTTGTACTGAATCATGTTGTTTTCCTCTAGCCGCACCAAGTGAAGGCGATTATAAAGCACCATAAATCCTCCTTCAATCTTTAGGGCCTTGATTTTGGACAAATAGAATAGCGTATCTTCTACTGCTTCGAAGGTAATTTTTTCGTGAAAAAGTCCTGATTGATGCTCAAAGCTCGCTTTGAGTTCCAATACTGAAAACTCAACTAGTATTTCCTCTTCCTTCCCGCTTTCTAGCTGTGCTGTTTTGCTTTTTTGGTATAAAAATTCTACGATAAACCGAGCTAAGGCGTATCGCTTTTTAGCTTTGGCTTTCAGTAGTTCAACATCCATTTGAGCTTGTACGACAATCAGATGGTTAGAAAAGCTGCGCTGCGCCCGTTTGATCCACTGTTTGATCGCATAAAAATTCAGCAGGGTTTTCAGGTGTTGGGGGGAGGCATGGGAGCAGCCTGCTGCTTCGGCCGATTCATTGAGGGCTTTGAGTGAGAAATCCTGCTCGGTCTCGTCAATTTGCGTAAGCAAAAATTGTTCTAACTCCCAAAATAGCTCTACCGTAGTCAGCGAACGATTCTGGTGCTGCCCTCTTTTGAGGAAAGCCGTTAGGTCTTTGGCATCCGCCAGAATGTTTTCATCTCGCAGCAGATTGATGATCTGAATAACTTCTCCCTTTACGATTCCTAGATGATCGCTGATATAATCAATACGCGATTCGGCCACATCGCTATCACTAGCATTGGCCCTGCTCTTACTAGAAAAAAGCTTTCGGATAATCCGAATAGCGTGCTCTCTTTGGCGCTCCGATTCAAATAGGGTGGATCGCTTGATCTGCTCAATAGCCTCTTGGGCATTTCTCGATCGGATGCTATTGGCATATACGCGAGGCATATTTTGTCCACGCCTTAGGTAGCCCGCATCTTCGAGCGCAGCAATGGCAGTGGTGACGCGCGTTTCTATTTCAGCTACATTATCATCCCAGCCTGCCCGCCGAGCAATTTCGAGTGGCGAGTTGGATACACTCGTTCGGTATTTCGTAATAAACTTGATCGCATTCCAAATCTGCTTAATCTCCTGAATGTTGAGCTTCGTCTGGTTGAGAAGGATAAAGTGCTTGCTCAGATCATCTTCGTTAAAGAGTACATAGCAGTCGGCTTGAATGGCCTCATCCCGACCGGCGCGGCCCGCTTCTTGCACGTAATTTTCCAGAGAATCCGAAATATCAAAATGGATCACTAGGCCCACGTCTTTTTTATCTACGCCCATTCCAAAAGCAGCGGTCGCCACCATCACCTGTACCTTCCCCTCGATAAAGGCATTCTGATTTTCTGTCTTTTCGCGAGCATCCATTTTGCCATGAAAAGCACGCGCGCTAAACCCATCGGTGCGCAGGCGTTCCGCAATTTTGGCTGCTCTGCGGGTGCGAGCTACGTAAATGATAGTTGGGCAGTCTTTATCGGTAATAAGGTTGCGCAGTGCGTTGTACTTCTCCTCCTCTCCGTTTTGCTCAAAGACTTTGTAGTGCAAATTGGTGCGGGCGGCAGTGGTGCGAAATAAATCTAGTTCTAGCCCTAACTTTTCTTTAAAATAGGTACAGATGTCCTCTACCACACGCTGCTTGGCAGTTGCGGTAAAGCAGGATACGGGAATAGGATCAGAGAGATTTTTCTGGCTTTGTAGATTCTGGATAAAATCAGCGATATAGAGATAATCGACTCGAAAATCTTGGCCCCAAGAAGAAAAGCAGTGGGCTTCATCAATCACAAAGCGAGCAATTTTACGCCCTAGCAGTAGTCGCTCCACTGTACGCGAGCGCAAGGACTCAGGTGAGATGTATAGTAGCGAAGCCGAGCCATCCTCCACCCGCTCAAACGACTTAGCCCGCTCAATGGGATTGAGTAATCCATTGATGGTTACCCCCTCGGTAATGCCTGCTCGCTCCAGATTATCTACCTGATCTTTCATCAGCGACTGCAAAGGCGAGATAACTACCGTTAGCGCCTTGGTGCTTTCGCCTTGCATCAAGGCGGGTAGCTGAAAAGCAAGTGACTTTCCACCCCCTGTCGGGAAAATGGCGAGTAGCGAACGGTTTTGGATGGCTGCTTGTACCGCCTTTTCCTGTAGCGGCGCTCCACCGTAGGTGCGGTAGGCTTTAAAGCCAAAAAATCGCTGTAGCCCTCGGTGGATGTCTAGATGCTTTCGACAATACGTACAGCCTTGAAGGCAGGGATTATTGCGCAAGCGATTGAGTACAGATAGCACTTCCGGATAATTGCGTAGCACCCAGGGCGGGGTGACCGAAAAGCGGTGGCGGCAGTGGATAATAGCTAGTGCATAAGCTAGTTCGATGGGATGCTTTTGTGCCAACTTAGCAAGATCAGCCTGTGTACAGATTTCGGCTTGGAAGACTTGCTCGATCAGTGGTACTAGGGCGCGCTTGGTGGGCGAGTAGTCGATGTATTTGAAGAAAGCAGCAAAGGAGGTTTCCGTATGTAGCAGACCATAGTAGATTTCTTGGAGTGCCGGTTCGAGCTGTGCAAAGGCTGCTACCTCATCATGGAAAAGATCCCGCGCCTTTTGGGCGTCGTTTAATGGATTGTTGACAGCATCCGTCTGTAATTTATCGTCTTTGAGCAGGGCATGATAAGGCTTTTTGGGAAATAGCAAGGGAGACCATAGAAGTGTATCAATCGCATTTTCAGCAGTAAGACCTGCTGCTGCCAAGGCCGGGCGGACATACTTCAGATCGTGCTGGAAAATATTATGCCCACACACCAAGGCCGCTCCTGCTATAAACTGACCAAATTTATGGAGCGCAGCATCATGCAGTTGCCTACCATCCTCCCAGCAGGCGCCAATATCCAATACCTTCGTCCCTTGGTAATCCGTCTCAATATCGAAAAAAACGATGGGGAGCATAGTTTCCCGTTTAGTACTAGTGGTAACAACATAGGAAAATACGCAAAAAAATGCAAGCACCTATATTTTTGGCTGAGAGCGACTTTTTTTGGCACTTTCAGCCAAAGATGAGTGTATCTTTGGCTGAAGCTCTGTTTTTTCGGCACTTTCAGCCAAAGATGAGCATATCTTTGGCTGAAGCTCTGTTTTTTTGACACTTTTAGTTAAGAACTTAATACACTGCAACACCAGTAAACTTAAATATCCTACAGCGGATTCCCCGTATAGCTATCGGGGTGGGTGGGTGCTAGGCTTTTTTACTTGAAGCTTGGATCATGCTCGGTGCCCGCCTTAGGCAAACCGCGTAGCCCTTAAAACTTACTTTTATTACACAATACTAGTACCCTGTAACAAAAGCTTATTTAATACCCCATAGCGGATTGCAAATCCGCTAAGCGCGTGCTAGGCTTTTTTCTTTAAAGCTTGGCCCGCGCTGAGTGGATTTGTAATCCGCGTGGCCCTAACTTCTTTTTGTTACACGATACTAGCAAGCTTTCGTGCAGCAACCAACACTCGGAAAGCGCTATTTCTGACCTTAATTAGTACGTACGGCATTGCCTCAAATAAATACTCTGGTATGGTTAGAAATAGCTTAGAGATGGATGTGCTTTTTGAGCCCTAACCAGCTTCTTTTTAAAACAAGGTATTCCTATTCTTACTTCCTCCTCCTGCAATCCAGGCATAAAATCGCATAAAGCTATCGATGGGTTGGATGGCATCCCAATGCTCTACGAGTTGACCGTTTTCTATTTTCCAAGTGTCCTTAATGTTAAGGCCTTTTTTGGGATTGCCCCGGTGTTTCTTACTGATGGTAGCATGAGAATGTACGATGACGTAGGGGCCATCTGCGTAAATATGCTTCACATCATAACTAAAATCGGGGAATTGCTTGGCAAATTTTCGCATGTAGTCTACTACGCCACCCACGCCATTGGGCATGCTCTGGTTGTGCTGAATGTACGCCCCACCGCCAAATTTTTCGAGGACGTAGTCAAAGTCGTGATCGTTCATGATGTGCTGCACAAAATCTAAAACTAAGGCTACATTTTTTGATTCTTGTGCAGACCAGCTTTCTCTTTTGAGGGCGTCGAGTGCGATGATTGGTGTATCCATTTTTTGGTTTTTTATACTGACGATTAAGTGGTTTGCCATAGGCAATACCACGTTAATGTCAGTATATACTGTACCAAATTGGTTTGCAGTGATGCAAACCAATTTGCGTCATGTATATGTTGTTTTAGTTTACGAAATCATTAACTTGCAAAAAGCAAGTGACACAAATTTAAAACACTCACTTGCAGAAAGCAAGCGAATATGAAAAAAAACATTCCCCGCTCTGATTGTCCGATTAGTTTTGCCCTTGATTTTCTGGGTGACAAGTGGAGCTTGCTGGTCATCCGCGACTTGATATTTGATGGCAAACGGTTTTATAAGGAGTTCCTACAATCAAAGGAAGGCATTGCTACGAATATCTTATCTGACCGACTGAAAAAGCTGGAACAGGCTGGGTTGGTTACCTCTAAGGTGTATGAGAAGCTGAAAACGCAGAAAGTATACTCGCTTACGCAAAAAGGGAAGGACCTTATTCCAGTATTAGTGGAAATCATTTTATGGTCGGCTAAGCATCACGAGGGCTTGGCGGTAACGGAAGCATTCGTTGAAAAAGCAACGAAGCATAGAGAGCTTGTCATTGAAACTATTGCCGCTCGATTGGAGTAAAGCAACTCCTTACCCATTTTAAGGTCTTTGGAGATAAACCCTTTAAATGGATAATTATGAAAAAACGTTTTACCATTGTTGCCTTAGTTCAATGCTTCTTCCTGCTAAATCTTGCGATACAGATACAGGCCCAAATCACACCGGAAGTTTTACAACAAAGAGTGGATTCCCTATTTCTTGATGTTCAGGAGCGCGTGGGGCCGGGTGCTGCTGTATTAGTAGTGAAAGACCAGAAGGTGATACTCAATAAAGGCTATGGTATGGCCAATTTGGATTATGAGTTACCCATCACGCCAAATACTGTCTTTGACCTCGCTTCCGTCTCCAAGCAGTTTGCGGGTTATGCTGCTTCCCTACTCATTGAACAGGGTAAATTGTCCGAGGATACTGAGGTGCGGGAGATCATTCCCGAATTTCCGGCTTTTGAACATAAAATTACCGTACGGCATTTGGTGCATCACACCAGTGGGCTACGAGATTGGCCTGGTGTGCTAAGTCTAGCAGGCTGGGGCTTTGAAGATGTGATTTCCTTTGAACAGATTTTACGAATGGCTTATGCGCAGGAAGACCTTAACTTTGTACCGGGTTCAGAATACAGCTATTCTAATACCGGCTACAATGTTTTGGTAGAAATGATACAAAGAGTAACTGGACAGTCTTTCCGAGCGTGGACGAATCAGCATATCTTTCAGCCCCTTGGCATGCATAGCACCCTATTTTTGGATAACCACAACGAGGTGATCAAAAATAGAGCAACCAGCTATTACTTAAATAATCAAGAGCAATACCAACGAACTTCCAATAATCTGACTGCCTTAGGATCGAGTTCTTTATTTTCTACGACCAACGACCTTGCCCGTTGGGTTATGCACTTGCTCAATCCGCCTGCCGACTCTAAAGCTGTGGTGGAACGGCTGTTCCAGACCGATCAATTCAACAATGGAGAAGAAAACAACTATGCCTATGGCCTCAGTATGAGCACCTTTAGAGGTACCGACTGGATTTCGCATTCAGGCTCTTGGGCTTCTTTCAGAACCTACCTTGTGCTGCTACCTGCTTATGGCTTATCTGTTGTGGTATTGAATAACAATGATCAGAGTGCCTTCCGAATAGCTCGTGAAATAGCCACTTATTATGTACCGAAAGAGGCATCCAAATCGGAGGATGCAGCAGTGGAGGATACTAAAGCAGTGAGCTTACCCAAAAGCGTACTCGACTCTTATGCTGGCACCTACAAGTTGGGGCCCGCTTGGTATGTGCACCTAACGGTAGAGGGCGATCAGCTTTTCACACAGGCTACCAATGAAGATAAATTCCCCATGACAGCTATTGCAGATACGGTACTCCTCATCAAAGCTTATGGGAACCGAACGATGACCTTCCACAAAGACGAACAAGCTAAGGTGACTCATATGGTGTATAATGATATGATTTGCCCTAAATTGGGAGATATTTCTATTTTTAATAGTAAATATGCACAGGAATACGCTGGAACTTATTTTAGTTCTGAGCTCAATACTTGGTATCAGGTAAAAGCAGAGGAGGGAACGCTAAAATTATGGCAGTTGCACAATGGTGAAATAGAGCTGACCCCTGCTTGGGATGACGATTTTGTAGCTTCAAAATGGTATGCCAATAGTGTGGAGTTTCAGCGGGATGCAAACGGCAAAATAAATGGTTTTTCGGTGTGGCAGTATCGGTCTAGAAATCAGTTTTTCAGAAAAATAGATGAAAGAGAACTATTCCCCAACAACTAATGAGAAGTCCATTGCAGTACTCCCTTTTGTCAATATGAGTACTGATCCCAATAACGAGTATTTCAGTGATGGAATTACCGAAGAGATCATCAATGCCCTTACTAGCATTCAGGACTTGAAGGTGATCGCCCGAACTTCTTCGTTTGCCTTTAAAGGTAAAAACGAAGACATCCGTGTTATTGGAAATAAGCTGGGGGTAAATCTCATCCTTGAAGGAAGCGTACGGAAAGCCAAAAGTAAGGTGCGTATCACTTCCCAACTGATTAATGTGACAGACGGCACGCACTTTTGGTCGGAGAACTTCACTAGAGAATTGAACGACATCTTCGCGCTTCAGGATGAGATTAGCCTCCTTATTGCCGACAAGATTCGCGAAAACGTTGGGCACCTTGATATCCAAAACCACCTAGTTGCCCCCCGAACGACTAGCATCGAATCTTATGAACTGAACCTGAAAGGAAGATATCACTTTTTCAAGTGGACCCTACCTGACATCGAAAAGGCCATCGGCTACTTTATCAAAAGCATTGAAATCGCGCCAGATTATGAGCAACCCTATTTCAGTATTGGGTTGTGTTACAGCCTGCTTGGCTCTTGGGGACACATCGAACGCAGCAAAGCCTTCCAGTTTGCAGAGCGTTATTTTACGGACGGCAAGAAGCTCGGCAAGCATTCCGTAAACAGCCACTTCGCACTGGCTGCGTACCAGTTTTGGGGAGCTTGGAACTACCGGCAGGCGTACCAACATCTGCAAGAAGGGCATGCCCTCTATCCTCAGGATCCAGATACCCTGGATTTTATGGCCGAAATCAATCGCTCGCTGGGAGATTTCAAAACAGCCATCGAGCTAAATCAGAAGGCACTCGACTTCAATCCGCTTTCAGTTAACGCGCATTTCACACGATCTACTTTGTACTACTTTAGTGGCGACTTCAAAGCGGCAAACAACTTCATCTTAAAGGGGCTCCAACTTGATCCGCACTTCGAACTCTTCCACCACCTATATTGCTTGTCGCTGATCCAGCTCAAGGAAAAGGATGAGTTGAAAGCCTTTTTAGAAAAAGAGGAGATCAGTCCTTTGTTGGTTAGGCTGTCAAACAATCTATATGCACATTTTCATGAGCAAGCCCCATCCCAGCAATCCACGAAAAGCTTGATCGAGGAAATTGAATCATTTCCTTCTCCCTTGCTCTATCCCTGGAGCATCTATTTACGATTGTATGCTGGATCAAGCGAAACCGCTCTTGAACGCCTTAGCCAAAAGGTAAAAGCGAATATGGGACAGGTTGTCAATTTCAAAACCGATCCCTTCCTAGCACCTTTACGGGATCGGGCGGAATATAAGGCTTTGATTAAGGAAAGCTTCTATGAAAATTCGATCGCCGATCAACAGGTCAAGGCATCCAGAAGTAAGAAGCCGACTGTGCTTCCCCCCGAAGAAGTAGCCTACTTTGCCAAAGCGCTAAGCACTCGGATGGAAAGCGATCAAGTCTTTACCGATCCTTCACTGACGCTGCGATCCCTGGCTGAGATGCTCGATCTGCATCCAAATAAACTATCTTGGTTGCTGAACGCCCAGATCGGAAAAAATTTCAGCGATTATGTGAATAGCTATCGGCTAAAAGATTTCCAGCAGAACGCCCTGAATCCCCAATACCAGCACCTCTCCTTGCTCGGACTCGCCTACGAGAGTGGCTTCAATTCGAAGTCCGTATTTAATACCTTCTTCAAGAAACAGACTGGCATGACCCCTAAAGCCTGGATAAAAGCGGCTAAAAAGTCTTGATTCCTACCAGAAAGAATCAATTTATAAATCGGAACGATTCCCCTTGCATTCTAATCGATCTTACCCATAAATGAGCTAGTAATAGCAGCTTGGCCCACGCTCAGTGTTCGCCTGAGGCGAACCGCGTGGTCAACTACAGCTCAACAATTTAATTTCATTAACGCTGAGTAACAGCCAAAGAATAAGTTCCGCATTTTGGCAAGGGGATTTTGCTCTAAGACAAGGCGAAAAACGCAGGCGATGCCTTAGCATCCTGAGTAAGCTTTTGCCAGTGGCAAAAAGTGCACTAACGCAGTATTAGGGCAAAAGAGCCAGCCACAAATCGAGAAGTTATTCTTTGACTGTTACTAAAACTAATTTTATTATGGAAAACACAATCAACGTTCCTAAATTGCTTCACGAAGTTCATGGAGAAAAGGCTCAATTACGTGATATATTACTCGCGCACGGACTGGCCATTGTATCAACCGCCACTCTGATTATACTCGGCTCTGAAGGGATGGCCTTATGGCAAAAACTATTACTTGGAATACTTACCTATGATCTGGTTGGTGGTGTGGTAGCTAATTTCTCCTATTCTACTTCCATTTATTATGCATCAAGTAGTAAAAAAAGAAGAGGCTTTCTCTTGCTGCATCTACTTCAGCCGACGCTCTTAACACTGGTATTTCAAACAAATTGGATGGAAATTATAGTGCTATCGGCATACATTCTAATAGCGTCAGTCATTGTCAACAACATAAAGTCAGGAAGCAGACAGGTTATTACAGGAGGATTCCTCGCTGTAACTGGTATTTTTCTCTTACAACTTCCTATTTTTGAACTAGAAGCTACATTACAATTTTTACTTACCGTATTTTTATTGAAGTTGCCCTTAGCTTGGGCCGTAAGGTGGTATGATATTTACGGTATGCAGCAAAGATGATAGCCTAGCTCCCTGTAGGGGCCTACCTAGAAAAGGATAGCATATGCAAAAGCAATCACAAACCTTAACAACTCCACGCTTGCTCCTGCGACCTACTGATGAGCAGGATGCAGCGATGGTGCTAGCACTACTCAATAGCCCCAAGTGGTTGCAATTTATTGGAGACCGGAAGGTGTATGATTTAGAGGCTGCCAAAGCGTATATTCGAGAACGGATGCTACCGCAGTTGGAGCGCCTGGGCTTTAGTAACTTTACGATCATCCGCCAGGCAGATGGAGCGAAAATGGGGAGCGTAGGGCTGTACGACCGCGAAGGCTTGGAGGGGGTGGATATTGGTTTTGCACTTTTGCCCGAATTTGAGGGGCAGGGCTATGCGTTTGAGGCAAGCCAGAAGGTGCTACAAACGGCTCAAGACGTGTGGGGTGTCCGCGTGATCAAGGCCATTACCTTACCGGAAAATGGGGCTTCGATGCGCTTGCTCGAAAAATTGGGCTTACGCCAAAAAGAATTGATTCGATTGCCTAATGACCCCGACGACTTATGGCTATATGAATTAGAATTATAAACAATCAACCCATATCTGATGCAACGCTTACTCTCCTTATTACTATTCCTATTGTTTGTGGCTCCATTTGCGCAAGCTACTACCACCAAGGCTTCTGACTTTGGTTATGATCCCTCCAATGCAACTGCTGCTTTTCGAGCAGCTATTGAATCGGATTTTGACACTATTATTGTGGACTTACAGGCCGAAGATTGGTGGCTAGAGCCTACTGTTTTTTTTGGGCTGGAGGACAAGTCTATTTTCTTTGAACGGGATGTGGTCTTGCGAGCTTTGCCAGGGGCCTTTGATGATCAGAACGCTAATTTAATCCGCTTGGTAGGTGGCAAGAATATCGTGCTAGAAGGCTACAGTGTGAGCTTTCAGATGAACAAGGCGGAATACGATACTATTGCGTGGAGTGAGTGGCGGCATTGCTTGGCCTTGTGGGATTGCGAAAATGTATCGATTGAAGGGCTGACCTTTAAGGATAGTGGTGGCGATGGTATTTTTATTGGCGGTAGTCACGAATTTGGAGTGGGCTACTGTAAAGATATCCGCATCAAAAATGTGCTTTGTGACAACAATTACCGACAGGGCATGTCTGTGATTAGTGTGGAGAATCTATTAGTACAGCATAGCCGATTTGATCGTACG
>JBCCRH010000045.1:0-21493 GCA_039208045.1 Bacteroidota bacterium | reverse complement strand
CGGTTTTTACCGGAATTTGCTCAATGAAGAATTGAAAAAATTCCTGTCGCCCTGGGCATTTGACGAAGGACAAGATATTGAGTTTGGCGGGATGATCCACCGGTCTGATTTGATGGCCTTTGTGGAGTCGCGCCCTTATGTCGATTACGTAACGGACTTCTTTTTGTTCCATATTTTTCCACGAGAACAAGAAGAACTGCTCCCCTTACAAGTACCCACGCTATTCTCCACACAACCCACGCTGAGCGACATGACGATTCAAACCGACTTCCTGGTGGGAAGTGAGGTGGAATTGGCGCAAGCCGTCAGTCCTCGAAGTATTATGGTATCGCATCCAGAGCACCGCATTACGGTAGTAGAGGCAGGCGATGTGAGCTGCCAAGGGATTTCCGATTTTGGCTTAGGCCAAATGATCGTCGGGATAGATATGGAACTCGGATTGAGCTGACTATAAATAATGATCTATATAACCTATAAAAAAAATCAAGCATGCCAACCAATAGAAATAATCTAAGTACCAACCTGTTTTTTAATGGAGCGAAGCCCGACCGAGACGCCTTCGCAGCCGTTTTTGATTCTTTCCTACACCTGACGGAAGACGGCCTAAGCATTCAGAATGTCAATAACTCCAACTATGTTGAATTCGACAATGGCATCCAGATTGGCGATATGCCGGATGCCCAAGGCGCGCGCGGGGCGCTGCGCTTCAATGGCGCAAGCAACGCCTTGGAAGTGCATGACGGCCTAGCCTTTACCCCAGTCGGTAGTGGCGAGGATGGCGGTGGCTTTTCTACAGTAGAAGGAAGTGAGGCTATTGCTTTTAATGGCTTTGGCAATGTGGGGATCGGAACGGGAGACTCCACCCCGGCACCCTATCGCCTAGATGTTTTCTTAGACCAACAAGCAGATGTGAATGCTGCGGATAGAAATAATCAGGTGCGCCTTGGTAATGCCATCATCTCAAGAGGAGCAGATGGCTTGCAGAACGATGCTTGTTTTGGGCATGAGCGCTTTGGCACCAACCGTGGCTATGCCATGCGGCATAGTGCCACCGGTACCCTTTTTCTCAATTCTACCGGCACCAATCAGTTGCTTTCGCAAATCGTGTTTACCCTCAATGGCACACAGACCAGCATGATTATTAATCGTCAAGGTAGAGTGGGGATTGGCACCATTAGCCCAAGTGCAGAATTGGATGTAAACGGTACCGTCCGTGCCACGGAAGTAGATGAAGGCTCCGATGCTCGCTACAAGACCAATGTAGCACCTATTGAGGACAGCCTCAGCAAAATCCTTACTCTCAACGGTGTAAAGTATCAAAAAAGCGAATTGTTGCAACATCCTGAAAAAGAGCAAGATGAACGCGAGTACATTGGGTTGATCGCTCAGGAAGTAGAGGCGGTATTGCCGGAGGTGGTCTCTAGCAATGAGGAGGGCTTTAAGTCGATGAGCTATACGCGATTGGTGCCGGTCTTGATCGAAGCGATCAAGGAGATGCATCAGGAGACTAGTGCGCTGAAAGCGCAGCTTGAGGCGCTACAGGAGAAGATAAATTGAAGACTAAGGTAATGGGCCACGCGGATTGCAAATTCGCTGAGCGCGGGCCTGGCTTTTATATTCTTGACAACACAGCACACGAGGCCCGTGCCTAGTGGATTTGCAATCCGCGTGGAGCTTGACAACACAGCACAACATGACAGAGACTATCCAAATTCCAAAGAAACCAAGTCTTCCGGCCAGTAAAGATTACAATTTTTTACGCCAGAAAGGCATCGACTACCTTCAGCAAATTGCAGGTTCGGTATGGACGGATTACAACCTCCATGACCCGGGCATCACCTTGCTAGAAGCGATGTGCTACGCCCTTACGGAGGTCGGCTTTCGCCTAAATCTAGACATAAAGGACATCCTCGCCTCTAGCCCTACAGTGGTGGAGGGGCCCGACTTTTTTCCCCTTTCGGAAATAGCGCCTTCTTTTCCAGTTACCTTAAATGACTTTAGGAAGCTGCTCATCGACTTACCCGAAATAAAAAATGCGTGGATTGAGCAAGCGCAAGGGGTGGCGCCAGTCGCGGTATCTGGCTTGTATGAGGTGTTGATCGAGATGGAGGAAGACCCCGAATTGGGGAACCTCAACTCTAGTATTATTCCGCTTGGAGGCAATGAGGGCTTGGCGATTGAAGTGGCTTCCGGAGAGACTCGTCGCTTTATCATTGAGGCTTCGTTCCCATTTTGGGATGATGAGAGTGTGCGCGATCTTAGGGAAGCGATTACTATAGACAGTGTAAACATCATTAGTGCTCCGCTGCTACAGGCAAGCCCAAATGTAAATGATCCTGCACAGTTCTTTTGGTACTGCGAGCTAGAGATCACTTACAACGGAGGAAGTACTACTTCCTTTGGAATGATCCTAAAAATTGCATCGGGAAGCTATGAGGAGGTGGATTTGCCCTTTATAGAAGCGGCTATTCTAGACGCCATTACGGATACTAGTGATACGGGGCCGGTGGCGCTATTTAATCGAAAGATTTTACAAGCTCAGGGCGTGCTAGATCGGGTACGCATCTACCTTAGTCGATACCGCAATCTTTGCGAAGATTTTCAGCAGTATAAGGCTACTAAAATCCAAGAAATCGCCGTTCATGCTAATTTGGAGGTGGGCCCGATGATCGACCCTAACCAACTGTTGGCAGAAATCTACTACGAAATAGATCGTTTCTTATCGCCAGAGATTCGCTTTTATACGCTCAACGAGATGCTAGCCAAGGGCAAGCCTATTGAGGCGATCTATAATGGCCCTTTGCTTCAAAATGGATTTATTGAAGACGCAGAATTAGAGGGGTTGAAGGGTAGAGCTGTCATTTATGCTTCCGATCTCATCCGCATTATTATGGAGCGCAATGAAACGGCACAGGCGATCGTGAATACGCCTACCAATCGGCCGATCGTATCGGTTCAGAATTTTTTCTTGCGCAACTACCTCAATAATTTGGTAGTGACCAGGGCCGCTCGCAATTGCCTCGATTTGTTTGAAAGTCGTATTTATAAACCCAAGCTGAGCCTTGCGAAGTCCAGCATTCGATTGTTCCGCAAAGGCGTAGAGCTAGCGACGGATTCAACGACCATTATTCAGCGCTTCAATGAGTTGAAAGCAGCAAACAATATAGCTACAGCAAACAGCGCCGCCACTACATCTCTTCCTGCCGGAAGGAGCTTCCCGCTTTCCGCCTATCGCTCCATACAAAATGATTTACCTCAAATCTACGGAACAGCTCCAGATAGCCTGCCTGCAAATTCATCCCCAGCGCGCCTGGGTAAAGCGAAGCAGCTAAAGGCCTATTTGCTATTATTTGATCAAATCTTGGCTAATTATATGGCGCAGCTGGTTGGGGTGCGACAAATGCTTTCGATCAGTACTACTACTGCGCAAACCTACTTCCATCAGATCCCAAACGATGTTGATCTCATCGATAGCCTGTTGTCGGATAACTATGCCAGTACCGTGGCCGCATTGACCGAGGCCGCATCGGTAGCTAGTAACCGAAGGGGGCAATTCTTAGATCATTTGTTGGCTCGCTTTGGTGAGCAGCTCAGCAATTACGAAGCCCTGCGCCCCGATGCCGCTACCTTTAACACCGATAAAGAGCACTTTTTACAAGAATACGCCCAACTGAGCCAAACGCGCGCCAATGCGGGCTTATCCCCTATTTATGCGGATTTCGGCTTGCATCAAGTGGAGGATAGTAATTACACTTGGAGCTGGCCCGTTACGGCCTCTTCGCCTCTGCTACAAAGTCCATCAGATGTAACATTCGACAACCTATTTGAATTGTATAGTGCACTGCTACAAGTTATCGTCCTCGGCCGAGAAGTTGCCAATTATCAGTTAGCCGGTCCAGCTGATAATTTGACCATTACGCTACTGGATGGGGATAGCAATGCTATTGCCCGCTCTACGCAGACCTATGCAAGTCCTGCCGCAGTTGATGCTGCTATCGCTACTTGGGCGCAGAATTTAGCAGGAGCTTGGGGCACCTCCAAAAGAGCCACTGTTGAACATAAACTCTGCCACCTCTTGGGCTTTGAGGATTGTACCCGCCGCCAGCTGTGGGGCGCATTGGACGACGTTTTTACTACTATAACAGCGGGAGCTTCTCCCAACGAAACCTTCGGCTTCCGCCTCACTGATGATGGATCGCCACTACTGGAAAGTGTAGATGATTTAACGAACAATCCCCAGGAGTTAGAGGAGTTGATGTATCAAGTCATCCGGTTTGGCCAAGCGCGCAGTAACTATCAGGCTACGGGCAGCGCCCCCAATTTGGGCTTTGAATTGCTCGATGCTGACCTTCAGGTTATTGCGCGTGCTTCAGATAGTTTCGCAGATGAAGAGGCGCTAGCTAGTGCTATTGATCGCACGATAGCTTTACTTACGGATGGCTTTAGTGCGCAGCCAGGGTTTCACTTGATTGAGCATGCCTTGCTGCGCCCTACTAGCAATGCCGATGAAGTATTGGCGCTTCCGCTAAATGCACAAGGGGAGGTGATCGGTGGGCTCATCGATCCTTACTCCTTTCAGCTCACGCTGTTTTTCCCACTCGGTGCTCCACACTTTAGAGACCCTAGTTTTCAGCAGCTAGTGGAGGAGACGGTTTACACCGAATTCCCTGCGCATATTCTGCCTCGAATTCTATGGCTAGAGCTTCCTGAATTCCACCGCTTAGAAACGGCTTATCGCAATTGGGTAGATACTTGGGTGCGCATTGATGCAGATCCTTCGGACGTGCAGCTCGCACAAGATGACTTGGTACTTAGCCTGAATGAGGTAACCCAACAAGTATTGGACACTAATACTACCTCATTATGATGAATGCCCCTGTTCGACATATCATCAAAAAGCAAGTGGTAGATTTGAAGGTGCCGCCATCAGCAGATGGGGGGCGCTTGCAGCAAAAGGTAAGTCGGCTTATCTGGAAGGAGGTCGTACACGCTATGGAAGAAGTGCTCCATCAGTTTGATCAAGATGGCTCGTGGATACAGATCGATCGATTGGTACTCGATATAGGCACTCTTCAGGCTGATCAGTTACCTGCTGATTTTACCCAAAAAATAAAGCACGAGCTACAACGACAACTTGAAACGTTAATTCGCGATGGCAGTAGCAGTGATACGAATGAGGCACCGACCATCCACACTCGCAGCCCTCAAGCTGCTGCGGGGGCTGCCTTTTTGTATTTCTTAGCGCATGGATGGCTACCTTGGTGGTCCCCGCATAAAGAGCTTGCTACTTTGGAAGCGATAGTCGCAGCAGCCTTGCCCGCTGATACCGCTTTGCAATCCAGCATTTTGGCAAAAGTGCAGCAGCAACAACATACGAGCTTACGCCTGCTTCGGCAAGCCTCCCCCACCCTTTTGCAACAACTGGATAAGCACCAAACGTATGCTATGCTGGAAGCACTTATCACCCATAGTGCTGCCCTTTTTGCAGTAACTCCTAGTACCATCCGAGCTAGCCTCCACGCCTACTTGGTGGCACAGCCGCTAAACTGGTGGGTGCAAGCTCCTTCTGCTTCTTTTTTGCAACAGCTACTCATTGAATTATTTCAAATACTTGCCAAGCACCAAGAAGCGCCCAAGCAAGAACAGATTACCTTACTAGAAGCTGTTGCCTCCAAACCTGAAATTCATCAACTATTTACAGCTCATCCGCTATGGAGAGAAGCTTATACGAACAGTATAATACAATGGCAAGAAAGCCCGAAATCTACACCAATGGCTGGATCAGCTTCAGCAGAGACTACCGAAGACTCCCAACAACAAGAACTCAATGATGAGCAAGAGCAGCTAACTGATCCTATTTTGGCGCAAGCCCACTCCATATCGGCACTAACGGAGTCAACGCCACCGGCGGCAACTGGTATGGGCTTCACTATGCCGCCATCTTCATTAGGTACGCTCAACGATACTGATGAAGTGATAGTTGAAAGTAGCATTTACACCCAATTATCAGGCTTAGTGCTACTGCATCCATTTCTGCCCACGCTTTTTGAGGCAAATGGCTGGGTGCAAAAAGGAAAATTCCTATCTGTACCCGCCCAAGAAAAAGCGGCCTACTTTTTGGGCTGGCTCGCCAACGGACAAGCAGAACAAGAGGAACCACACCTCGTGATACCTAAAGTACTATGTGGCCTTCCCATGAAACAAGCACTCCCTCGAAAACTAGCATTTTCTGATCAAGAAAAAGCAAGAGGGCACGAGCTGCTACAAGCAGTCATTGGGCATTGGAAGGCCCTACAGACGACTACCCCCGAGGGCTTACAGCAAGCTTTTTTGCAGCGAGCAGGCAAACTCCAAGCGGCCGATGGAGGCCTCGAACTGCTCATCGAAGAAAAAACACTGGACATACTACTGACTAAAATTCCATGGGGATACAGCATCATTCGCCTGCCCTGGATGACACAGCTTTTGTTTGTGCATTGGATCTAATCGCTTATTCATTTAAAATCAACAATCATGACGTTTACCCAAAAAAACAATTCAAACAACTTTAGATACTTAGCCATATTGGTGAGCCTACTGTGCCTGCCTTTGAGTGCTGTATTTGGTATTCAAGCAGCGAGTATTCCGTTTGTAAATGGAGCCTCCCCAGTGGTTCCCTTTATTTTTACCTCCGATCAGACAGGGGATTTAGCCACTATTGAAGTCACCGGCTTTACAGGCAACCTAAGCTGGGCATTTTTTCTCCCTCCAGCCGACCCCTCGCCTCTTAGTGGCCTCAATATTGCCTTGCCTCCTGGCGGCACCAACAACCCCGCACGCCTGTCAGCTAGTGGGGGCGGCCTATCGGCCATCGCCGCCACAGAAGTGCAACTGCTCGTGCAGGATGATGGCGACCCCGGTTCGGCCATGATTGTCATCATTCAGTTTACCATTCGCGATCCCTTTGACGTCGTATTAGTCTTAGATCAATCGGGCAGTATGAGTGGCGATGTTGACCCCAATGAGACTGGCGTACAGCCTAAAATAGAAGAACTTAAAGATGTTGCAGAGCTTTTTATCCAGACGGCGCGGGGCGAGGCAAGCTTAGGGCTAGGTGATCCTGGCGACCCTATTATTTCAGATGCGGATCAAATTAGTGCGGTCTACTTCTCTTCTGCCTCTGATAATAAAGACGTTGACTTAATCCCTTTCCGAGAAGATGGCGACG
The DNA here is from genome assembly GCA_039208045.1 of Bacteroidota bacterium. Classification (GTDB taxonomy): domain Bacteria; phylum Bacteroidota; class Bacteroidia; order Chitinophagales; family Saprospiraceae; genus JBCCRH01. Next base: position 14,286 of record JBCCRH010000045.1, on the reverse strand, counting down.
ACTTATTGGATATGGGTAGCATTGATGGGATGTCTCCTGGAGGGCTCACTGCCATGGGGCAAGGCATTCGCGATGCCTTGAACGAGCTGGATGGCTCACCAGATCACAACCAGAGCGTCATTGTGATTACTGATGGGATGCAAAATGTCAATCCGCGTGTGGAGAGCACGGGAGGTACTAACCCTACCGTCACTTTGGATCGAAATAACAACGGCAGTATTCAAGCTAATGAAACGCTGAATGATTTAGAGGTGCGCATTTTTTCGGTGGGCCTCAATACGCCAACTAGCCATAACGAGCTACTGGATGACATGGCGCAGGCAACACAAGCACAGGCCTATTTTAATTTTACCCCACCCAATGCGGGAGATTTGGCGGTAAGCTCTACTTATTCGCTACAGCAGTCTTTTATTGATGGCTTGATTGATTTGGTAGATAGTGGTAGTCCGCAGCCTGTCTTTTATGAATATTATTCAGGTGATCAAACGCGTACCTTTCAGGTGAATAAAGCAGGTACTAATCTGCGGATTTTGCTCAAGCCAGGGCGTGAGGTGAACTCGCTGGTGCGCTTTCGCTTAATCAAAGACGGTATTGTGCTCAATGAGCTGGATGATTATGTGCGTGTGCTCGCTGGAGATTTTTATCAGATGGCCTTCATCAATCTTGCCAAGCCTTACCGATTGCCCAATGGCACCCTATTCGATCCAGTGGGCGAGTGGACCTTGGAAGTGCAGGCTCGCGAGAGTATTTCGTATGAAGTATCAGGCATCATCGATGATGCGCTCTTCGATTACGACTTATCCTTTGGCGATGCTGACAATCTGGTGAATGAAACGCTAGCTATTCAGGCGCAGCTTTCGTACCGAGGGCAGTCCCTTACCGATAGTGTGACGGTGCGTGCGCTCTTGCTAAAACCAGAAGAAGACCTGCAAAGCTTGCTGGCCACCACTAATACAGACGTGATTGCTACAGAGCCAGAAGGGGGTAATACGGCTACCGATAAATACCAGACTCTTTTGAGAGACCCTGCCTTTGTTGCCCAACTGGGCCTAGAAGATCGGCTGATTACGCTGACCGCCGGTAGTGATAACATCTTCAGGGGCACCTTTAGCGATACGGATGTCACAGGCACCTATCGTTGTGTTTTCTTAATCGAGGGCTTTTCGAGTGCGCTGGGCCCACTAGAACGAAGCCTAAATCGCTTTGCTATTGTACGCTTACACGGTATTGACTACGATGACTCGGATAAAGAACTAGTTATTGACCCAAAGAGTGGTTTCATCAGAGGGGTGCGTTTTACGCCTCAAGGGGCAAATAGCCTGCTGCTAGGCCCTGGCTATGCCCGTGATATTAATGCGCGTTTGGTAAAAGGAAGTGGCACAATCGGTACGATTCGCGACAACCTGGATGGTAGCTATACCCTCCCAATAAGTGGCCTGGGCTCAAATAGCGATCCAGAAATTGACGTCCGTATCAAAGGAGAGTCTTTTTACGATGGCTTAGTTTCTGGCTTTGCTTCGGGCGGCACAAATCCTTGGCTGCTGGAAATCTTAGCGGGGCTGGGCATCTACGAAGACCTGAATGGCATAGGCCTTGGCTTGGAGCTTTCGCGTCGTTTTTCTCGCCGCGCGAATGGCCTCGACCTATTGGTCGGCCCTTATGTCAACACGATTATTGGGATAGAAGAGCCTAACTATCTTGCCCTTGGTGCGGGAGCTTTAGTGGGGGTAGAATATCGTCCACCTACTGATTTTCGCATTCGCCTCTTTGGCAAATTGGGCGGTATCAACCCCAATCTATCTGACGAACCCGGCATTATTACCAATGAATGGGGCACTAGCGTGGGGATAGGCGGCACCCTGTCTTATACCCTCAAAAAAGTGGAGATCGGCCTTCGTGGCGAGTGGGGTAGCATCCGCAGCGGTATGAATGCAAATACGGAGTACCAGTTCTTTGGATTGACCCTTGGCTTTGGGTTTTAAACAACAGTCAAAAAGTAATTTTAAGGCCACGCGGATTACAAATCCACTAAGCACGTGCTAAGCTTTATAAGGCAAAAGAGTCTAGCATGTACTTAGTGGTTTTAAACCTCTAAAATAGTGCATGATGAAAAGCAAAATATCCAATTCCAACGCTACCAAGGCATCCAACCAGCCTTTTTTCACCCCTTACATTCAGCCCAAGTTGGCCATTGGCCAGAAGGGGGATCGGTATGAACAAGAGGCGGATCAAATGGCAGAGCGGGTGATAAATAAGATGGAGGAGGAAGAAGTAATGATGAAAGCGGAGTCTAGCCAGCACTCCCCCAGCTCAGGTTTTGAGCAACAGCTCCAACAATCTAGAGGTGGAGGGCAGGCGCTTCCTTCGGCTACCTTACGGGAAATGAATCAGGCGTTTGGGGCTGATTTTAGCAGCGTGCGCGTGCATAGCGATCACAATGCCGTGCAGATGAATGAGGATATTGGTGCCAAGGCATTTACCAACCGAAATAACATCTATTTTAACGAAGGGAAATACCAGCCAGCAAGTAGCGATGGGAAACGATTATTAGCCCACGAGCTAACACATACGATTCAGCAGGGAGCTGTTGGAGAGCGCATTCAAAAAGAAGATAAAGATCCTAAGGAGCAGAAGAAGGAAGAAAAAAACCAAGGTAGCGAGGCCCTCACCAAAGGGATTGGGTTAGTAGGTAAGAATTTGATGTCGAACAATCCTCAGTTCAGGCTATTTCTGGACCCCAGGTTGCGTGCCCTACAGCGGTTTGCTTGGACGAGTAGGCCTACCTCTTACAAAGCAACCATGATTGGATTTGGCTTAACTAATCTAGCGATCCTTGGAGGGGCTTTTGCAACGGATCCTGGATTTCGCAATAACATGATTCAGCTATTAGAAGGGCAAAATCTCGCTGCGCCGCTACAGCTCATTCCTGGTCATCAGTATATTCCGCTCACTGGTTTCTCCTACAAGCTGCCCTCCGATGATAAACCTTCTTACCAGTTTAGCACCAAATTCTCGGTGACGCCCTACTTCGACCTGATACGCAGACATCATGCTCGTTTCCCACAAATGAGCCTTGATATGACGCTAAAAAGTGCTTATGATCCTGCTAAAGGTTCTTTTGGGGTGAAGGGCGGTAAGGTTTCCCTAGGCTTGCTAGGTGGTGGAATCAAGCTATCGGGAGAAACCTTTACAGAAAAATCTCCTTACCCGTATATGATGCCAGGCACCATGCCGGGTCAGCTCCCAACGACTGTAATGCAGAGTTATCCTGCTTTGCCTTCTCAGAAATTTGATACCATGCAATATCAGTTTATGCTAAGTATTGATTTCATGAAATTACTCAAGAAGAAAAAGAAAAAATGACGAAACTACCCCAAATGGAGTTGTCGCTAGAATGGTACTTGCGCTATTTAGCGGAAGCGATACAACTGCGCCTTGATGCCCACTTTGAGGGTAGCGCAGCGCCTATCTCTTTTCCAGCATTGGCCTTGCCCAGCGAGCAGGAGCAGGCGCATCCGCTGGCTGAGTTTATTCGAGTGAACCAATTGCAAACTGCTGAGGTACTGGCCCTGTTAGTTGCGCTAGCTCCACATATCCAAGCTACTTTTTTTGATGCGATCATTCGAGAGCGCATTACGGAAGCGGGTGATTTTCCAGAGTTTGGCGGGGTGCGGGGCAAGCAATTCCGGGGCTTTTTGCCTACGGGCGAAACGGTTCTTTTTCTCCTTGCGGGAAATGACTTGTCGCTTCGGTTTCACTACCAGCAGCTTTTTGAAGCGGCTCATCTTTTTGTTCGTCATCATATTGTGTGGTTGGATGCGCCAGCAGCGGGTGAGCCCCGTATGAGTGGCAAGCTGCGCATTGACCCTGACTATATCGATTTGTTTACTACGGGTCGGGTGCGCCTGCCGCAGCGGAGTGTGCAATTTCCAGCGGAATATATTAGTACGGAGCTAGCGTGGTCGGACTTGATTTTGCCGGCATCTACGCGGCAGCAGATCAAAGAGCTGGAAATTTGGATCGATCACCATGCTACCCTACTCTACGATTGGGAGATGGAGAAGCGTATGAAGCCCGGGTATCGGGCACTCTTTTATGGGCCGCCAGGAACGGGCAAGACGCTCACGGCGAGCTTGCTGGGCAAGTATACCGGGCGGGCGGTATTTAGGATTGACTTATCAATGGTGGTGTCCAAATATATTGGCGAGACCGAAAAGAATTTGGCCAGTTTATTTGATAAAGCGCAGAATAAAAACTGGATTTTATTTTTTGATGAGGCGGATGCCATTTTTGGTAAGCGCACCAGTGTGCGAGATGCCCATGATAAATATGCCAACCAAGAGGTATCATATTTGCTACAGCGTATTGAAAGCTATCCAGGGCTGACCATCCTCGCCTCTAATTTTAAAAGCAATCTCGATGATGCCTTTACGCGCCGCTTCCAGGCGATGATTCACTTTCCGATGCCAGAGGCAGCCGAGCGTCTGCGGCTTTGGCAGCAAGCTTTTCCCAAACAGGTGAGCCTCGCCCCTGCTATTGACCTCCCCACGATTGCCCGCAAGTATGAGCTTAGTGGCTCCAACATTATGAATATCGTGCAGTACTGTTGCTTGCAAGCGCTTGATCGGGAGACTACTGAAATTAGCTTGCATCACCTTATGGCGGGTATTAAGAATGAATTTTATAAGGAGGGGAAAGCGATAAAATAGGCGTGGCCCTAAAACTTATTCTTGTTTCAATAATTTCAAGCCTTTTTCCAGTACTTCGTCTTTTGCTAGCGTTGTTTGTTGTACGTAGTGTGGCGGCACATACTTCTCGCGGAGCGTGCCATTGACATGGAATAGCTTGGCAAAAGAGAGGCGATAGCCAAAGGGCTGATGCTTAAAGGAAAAGCCAGTCATCTCACCGGCCAGGCGCTCCATCTCGGTGCCCACCACTTGGGCGCGACCGATGCCTTCCAGGCCGATCGCCAGGCCCTCGCCCATGCTGCCCGTCCAGCGGCCGACGAGCACCACCAGGGGCTTCGTGTACTGCTCCCCGCGTGGACTGACGAGTTCGAGCCAGCTTCGCTCAATGGAGGGGTTGCCGGTAGAGGTGGCCATGTAGGCGTGCTTTTGGTAAGGCTTGGGGGTAGCTACAAATCGGCTCATGATGCCACGTGCCTCGTAAGAATCGCCTCCATCGACCGTGTTTCTTATGTCTATAATCAATCCTTTAGTGTCCCATAAAGAATCGAGCGCGGCATCGAAAGCGTGGACTAGTTCATCGCGGCCCAGCGTGTTTTTAATGCGGATAATGCCGATATCGTCTAGGCGATGATGGGTGAGTAGGTCAGTCTCTTGCTTCCATTGCAGGGTATCTAAGTCGACTAGGATTTGTTCGCCATTGGCTTGTTGGAAGTTCAGTTTTCGCGGCTCATTGTACCTGCCGGCTATGAGTTTGTTGATTACCCATTCTCTCACGACGGGGTCGTTCTTATCCTGGCAGAGAGTGGGAAACTGTTGTACGGCTTCTGCAATGGATTGGCCATTAATGGAGCGGAGTTCTGCGCCAAGTAGGTGCGGTGGAAAGTGGAGGAGTTGGTGCTGCCATACGCTGGTGAGGATGGGTTTGTTTGCTTTGAGGGAAATATAAATGGGAGCGTACAGGCGGTAGGAGGAGGCTCGGTTGGTATTGAGAATGAGGTGACTATCATAGAATTCGTCGAGCAGGTACTCGAAAAAGAGTACCGTTTCTTCTTCGGTTTTAATAGTAGAGATACGCTTGGTGTATTGCGCTCTGATGCAGTCGAGGTCTACCTTTTTTTCTGCTAGGTAGGGGTAGTTGTTAGCGATATCGGAGAGGATTTCTTCTAGATCTTCTTGGATGTGCTGGTGATTGATTGTCGTTTGCTGTGCGAAAGCAGTGGTGTAGCACCAAAGCAGTGGGAGCAAGAGCTTTAGAACCTTTATGTAGCGCATTTTTTTATGGGCAAATCTAACCATTTGTGTCCCTTTTAGGGATTAAGGATGGCTTTTTGTTGGCTATTACACGGCATCTTGATAGATGATGACTATGCTCTGAGCAATATTTAGCTTGTTGGACGCATTTAAGATAATGGTATATTTGAGCCATTATCATCGTACAAATAAAAAACATTCAATCTTATGAAAAGCAAGTTTACTCGTTTTATCTTCTTTAGCTGCACGCTCGTTCTTTTCTTCCTGACGACTTCGCTCGAAGCGCAGATTATCTACCAGGGCGAGCTGAAGGCGCGGCAAATCCGCAAAGGGAAAGGCCAAGAGTTTTCGGAAGAATTCCGCTTTACGCACCAGTTTCACTTTATCCAATTTGGGGTCTACCCTACCGATACAGATGTGGAGACCATCAAGGCACCGAAGGGCGCGGGTCAAGTGTGGCTGATTTGGCATCCGCATACGTCGATTAAGGATGTAAATGAGCGGGGGGCGATTTACATTGTCAAGCCTGTTTTTTCGGCGAGTGAGGCGCGGGCGCAGGTGGCGAGCTTGAAGAAGAAGGGGATTAGCAGTTGGTATAATGCGGCGTTGAATGGGGTGTCGTTTACGTTGCTTGGGTTTACGGAGAGTATTGTGAAGTAAGGGGGGGATAGTGGGCAGTAGGCAGTGGATAGTGGTCAGTGGACGAGGGAGGCTCAATATTGGATATTTTAGCCTAGGTATCGCCCTGTAATATCCAATATTTCGCGGAGGGAAAGGAGGTTGGAGGAAGGGAGGGGGATGGAGGTCGGAGGGTTCGGGGTAAACGGATTGTTATGGTTTTTGGGTTATTTTTGGTATATTACTGAGGTTATTAGAATAGCCTATACCGAAAGACCCTATGATGAAAAGCCAGGAACGTATTTTAGATATTTTACTTCGAGTGCTTGCGCGCCCGTACCACTATAAGCGGAAGGATTTGGTGCAGCGCTACAATGCCAGTTTGGATACGATTAAGCGGGATTTGGAGGCGATGAAAAAAGTGGGATTGGAAGTGCAGCAGGATAAGCAGCATCGGATTTTTGTGGTGCCGGATGGTAATTTTAGTGAGCTGAAGAACTTGCAGCCGCTGTCAGATGCGGATAAAGCGACGCTGAAGCGGGCCTTGGACTATATGCCGGAAAAGGACAAATTGTACCTCTCTAAGAAGGTGGAGAGCCTTTTTGATTTTCAGCAGTTGGGCTTGCGGGCCTTGCGGAAACCTGCGTTGGAGCGCATCGATCGGTTGACGAAAGCTCAAAATCAGCGTTTGCGGGTGGTTTTGCAGAATTATAGGAGTCGGAGTAATAATATTCGAGATCGGGTGGTGGAGCCTTTTCATGTTGATCCGGAGAAAGATACGGTACAAGCCTATGATATAGAGCAGCAGGATAATCGCCACTATCGGCTGTCGCGCATCGAGCGGGTGCTGTTGCTAGATACTCCTTGGTCGTTTACGACGCACCACCATCAGAAAGCGACTGATATTTTTAGGATCGCCGATGATAATCAACTCAACATCCACCTGACGATTGATGTCTTTGCTTACAATTCCTTGGTAGAAGAATTTCCATTGACGCGCGGCTATTTGCTTCCGAGTAGTACCCCCAATACGTATGATTTTCAGTGTAAAGTGAATGCTGATTTTAAAGGCTTGCTCAATTTCATTATGGCCAATGCGGCGCATATCACCGTGCATTCGCCGGAGGTGCTGAAGCTACGCATCAAAGCAGAAGCGCAACAAATTTTGGATAAATTTTAGCACTAGTGCATATCGTGCACCACCCCCACCTGTATCTTTGAATCGTTCATTTCAACTATAGCAATTATGCGAATAGCAATTTATTTATCACCCAATCGGGAGCTGGTTCCCTACAATTATCAAGCGGCGCTGGTAGGTGCCTTCCACCGCTGGCTCGGCTCCAATGCCCTGCATGATGACATTTCCCTATACTCCTTATCGTGGCTACAAGGGGGCAAGCAGGTAGCGGGCGGCTTTACGTTTCCGAAAGGCGGCTTATTTCAGATCAGCGCGCCCAATGCAGAGCTATTTCAGCAACTCATCCCGAATATGGTGCAAGGCACCCATATCCGCTGGGGCATGGAAGTGCAGCAGGCCAACTTGCTGGTGACGCCCAATTTTGGCGCACGCCACCGCTTTTGGGCCAATAGCCCCATCCTCATCAAACGGCAACTACCAGAGGAAAAATACCAAAAGTACTTTTTTCCCAGCGACCCCGAAGCAAACGGCTATCTAACAGCAACTTTACGGCATAAGCTCCGTAAAATGGGAATGAAAGAAGAAGTGAAGGTCGCTTTTGACCCTGCCTTTGAACACCCGAAAATCAAAAAAATCAGATATAAAAACATCGATATCAAAGCGACTTTTTGTCCAGTGATTGTAAGTGGGGCGCCGGAGGCGGTGGCTTTTGCGTGGGAAGTGGGGGTAGGGAATAGTACGGGGCTGGGGTTTGGGGCGCTGCGGTAGAGAGGGTAAAATGGAAAATTATGGATTTATATATCGTGCAGTATAGTGGCCCTTTTGGGTTCATTAAACCGTGGACGGCCCTGCGAGATGGGGAGACTTTTTCACAGCAATTCTTAACGCCTTCTATTGTAGAAGGAATGCGACAGAAGCTGGAAGTTAGTGCTATTGCTCGACACAAATTGACTTATGAAGGCATGTGTAAGCAGCAGGAAGTGATTCAGACAAGGGGCTGGAAATTGAAGAAAAAGGAAAAGCTATTTATTCGTCCTACGGCTATCCTTAATCGGGTGGTTCTATTGGAGCCTACGCTCTACTTAGCTTTCGCAAGCTATGAAGATGCCCAAAAAGCTAGTACTCAGCATTTGTGTCTTTGCAGGAATGAAGACGTGGTATTTCCATCCGAAGCGATACAGCACTTATCAGAAGAAGCTTTTGATCAACTCGATGGCTTTGAGTTACGCTTTGGCGAAAATGAGCAGTCCTTTTTGGTAGGCTACAACCGATTTGAGGAAAACCGCCCTATGTATGGCTGGCTAGAAGTATCCAATAATCCATTGAAGAATCATGAAGAAATTTGACCATATCCTAGCCAAAAGTGCTGATCGGAAGGGCAATCCAGGGACTACGCTAATCGACCACCTTACGCATGTGGCATGGGTAGCAGAAGCTTTCGCTAAATACCTGGGCTTAGACCAACACATTGCCCGAACAGGTGCAATTCTGCATGATATTGGAAAGGCTAGCCCGGTATTTCAGGAGCGGCTGAAGCCTAGCTATAAAAAACCGTTGGAGGGGCACGATCCCTATCGCCATGAGCTAGGTTCACTACTGTTTTTGCATCTGGTAGATGAAGCCATGCGCCCCCAAGTGATTGATATGGTAGTTGCGCATCACAAGTCTATCTTGGAAGATTCGAGACGATATGGCATTTTAGACTTAGACTATGACCGAGAAGATGGAGAAGCATTTCGACTACATGCTAAACAGTGGGACGAATGGCAGACAGATGCCTTAGGAATTCTGGGTCATTTTGGTTGGGATACTCGCCCCATTAGTTTAGAAGAGGCGGAGGAGACCTTTGAAGAAGTGCTTGAGTACTGTGATGATAAACCATCAGGCTGGTCGATTTGGAAAGGCTTGCTAGTAGGCGCAGATCACTATGCCTCGGCCATGGTGGAGCATACCGATCGATTGATTAAAAAGGCCTTTCAAGTGCCCAACACCCAATTTTATAATCGCCGACATTCGCTATACCCTTTATCGCTTGTAGCTACTGATCAACCTCAAAAACACACCTTAGTCACCGCACCTACAGGTGCTGGAAAAACAGACTTTTTAATCCGACGATGCAAAGGAAGATTCTTTTATACCCTCCCTTTTCAAGCTTCTATCAATGCAATGTACGAGCGTATCAAAGAGGATTTGGCGACAGCTAATCCAGATTTAGACCTTCGCCTACTACACGCAGCTTCTAGAATTATCGTCAAAGATGATACCGAAGAGAAAGACCTACAGAATTTGATTGGAGCATCCATCAAGGTACTTACGCCCTACCAGCTTGCCTCTATTGTTTTTGCTTCTAAGGGCTTTGAAACGATCTTGGCTGACCTAAAAAATTGTGATGTCATCTTAGACGAAATCCATACCTATTCTGGTGTGAGTAAGGCCATTGTACTAAAGATCGTAGAAGTACTTGCTCACTTTGGCTGCCGCCTCCATATTGGTACGGCCACTATGCCCAGTACTTTGTACAACAACATCTTGAAGCTGCTTGGCAAAAAGGACGTTTTTGAATTTAAACTGCCTGCGCACGAGTTGGATTTATTTGATCGACATATCATTTACAAGCCAGCTAGCTTTGAGCATTTGACTACTGTAATTAGCGAGGCTATTGCGGATAAAAATAAGCTACTAATCGTATGTAATCGCGTGGTTGCCTCTCAGCAGTTATTTCGGCAACTGGATGAGCAATACCCTACGGTGGAAAAAATGTTGATTCATAGCCGGTTCAAGCGGGGGGCGCGAAAGCGATTAGAGCAGGTGCTTAAGGAGCACTATAACAATAGCCTAGAAGCCTGTATAGTAGTATCTACTCAAGTGGTAGAAGTGAGTTTGGATATTAGTTTCGACCTAATGATTACGGATGCAGCGCCATTGGATGCACTCATTCAGCGCTTTGGCCGCATTAATAGAAAACGTACTGCGGAAACGGTAGCCTCTAAGCTTCGCAAGCCGATTTATGTGTTGCCGCCACCTGATGAAGAAAAGGCAGCAAAGCCCTACGACTTAGAGATTATTCAGAAAAGCTATGAGCAACTAGAGAATGGTGCCGTTTTTCAGGAGCGGCATGTACAAGAAAAAATCGACGCGGTATTTACCACTTTTGAAGTGGCCAGCATTGAGCAAAATGCGCAGTTTCGAGATGGAGCTTTTCAGCTCAAAGAGCTAAGTCACGTTAAGAAATCAGTCCTGCTGGAGAGCCTAGAAATTGATAGCGTCAGCTGCATTACGGAAAGCGACAAAGAATCCTACCAAAGTGCTCAGCGAGACGACCGTATCCAGTATGAAATACCCATGCGTTATTGGTCGGTCGCCCAAAAGGAGTTAGAACAATTGGAGTGGGGCAGCCATCCTTTTGTGATACCAGACAAGGCCTATTCTGAGCACGAAGGCCTACTACAGGACTTTCTAGACCCTCAATTTTACGACGCTACTTACATGCTACTTTGATTATTCAATGACCCTTTACTCTTCGGGAGTGAGCCAAAAAAAATGATATTATGATTGCATCGACGATAGGGAAGACATTCATTAAAGCCTACAATCAAGAGTTTGGCACTACTTTTACTGCTAAGACCTTTTTTGCGGAAGTATTCTTTAAGCTCTTTTACGACGATGAAAAATACTTCCAATGGGTGCAGAACTCCCCTTTTGTACAAGGCATCAAGAAAGGGCAGCCCCCTAATGCGCAAGAACGCGCCGAAAAGCTACAGCGCTTAGTGGTAAAAGTAGAAGAAGGTGCTACTGATGCCAGTGTCGCTATTGGATATTCATCTACAGATGTTTTGGCAACTACATCGGGCCAAGTATCCAATTTAGCCATCCATATTGACGAAGAAGAAGTCTATGCCTCTTGGATTGGAGGAGGTTTAGGAATAGGCGTGAAAGGAGGATTCTCTTTCTACATTAATGAGCCGAATATATTAATGGCTCTCTTTGATGGTTGGCAATACTACAGAAACTATCTCACTGAAATACCAAAGCTTCGTCCGAATCAAATAGAAACATGGAATGGTCAATGGCTGGCTCATACTTGTAATAAACGCTTCTTCAATAGTAATAATCCTACAGCTGGCTTTGATCCTTTCAATACTAGTAAGCAGGGAGTAGTCGAATTGGCGACTCAAACCTGGGTCAAAGTAGTATTTGGCCTAGCTCAAACCTTTCCCAATCAACAGCTATTGGCCTACGTATTTAGCTTGGGACAGACTAATAAAACAGTAGGCTTTATTCCCATTTTACTCCCAAAGGTTCGTAAGCCGATCCAATTGTACAAGCGCCTTTTTGGTGAAAACCGCTACTGGAAAGACGCCAATATCATAGAGCAGATATTTGGCCACAAAAATAGCCTCTATCAGGCCTGTCAGCTTGGCGCCATAGGCGTTCGGGCTTTGGAGCCAAGGGCATTGCGCGATTTGATGTGGAAGCCCGACAAGAAAATCAATTATAAACCCAATGACGACCTACAACTCGTCACCTTTCAAACCTATATAACCTGGATTTTAGCTATGCTGAATAATGAACAACTGTACGATCTCGCAAAAGAGATTACTCAACTTTTTTTGCGCTACGAAAGCACCTCCGAACGAGGAAAAATGACTAAGACAAGGGCAATAGAGAATTTGCTCAAAAGCAAATCACCTGACCTCTTCTTACAAGAGCTGCTTTCGGTAGTAGAAGAAGCTTCCCCAGAAGAAGCCCTAAAACTTGCCGACTTGGTAGTAGAAGTCAATAAGCTTAGGAACGACAATTTCAGGCGTTTTTTGACGCTGCTAAAGCTCACTTACACTATTGAAAAGAAACAAAATTCATAAACCTAAATAATATCTTTATCATGAATCCATACATTTATTTAAGAGCACTCCGACATGTTGATTACTCCGTATTTTCAGTTGCAGATGGTCAGAAGACATATTACGATCCCGTTAGTGGGAACTCCGTTGCTTTTTCAAGTGGACAGCAAGTCAAACGCTCTATTATTGACGCTGCTCTAAGCGAAATGAATGAGCAAATTGCACCTGTCATTTTTAATTACGAATTGAAGGACAAGAAGAGTGTGAAAGAAAAGGAAGCCTTGTCCATAGCTGATCCCAGCTTTTCTGATCAGCTGTTAGGGGGCTGGATGAGCGCTGCTCAAAAGTCTATTCCTGTAAAGCGGCGAAGTCCACTTTCTATTTCTGCCATGCGGCCCCTCCATCCGCTGCTAGCAAGAGTACATAAAGAGAATATGACCTTCGATAGAAGTAGCCATCCTGGCATTCATCAGATCGTAGTAAAGGACGCCAAGGGTAATGTAATCGATGAAGAGACGCTGCAAGCTTTTCTAAAAGAGAACCAACGTACCCTACCCGCTAGAAAATACCTCCAAGACCAAAAACGAACCGGTGGCCTGTTTGTCTACGACATTGCCATAGATTTAAGAACTCTCTTCTGTGTATCCGTTAACCAAATGGAACCAGAACTCACCACAGAAGTCCACGAAAAACTGGAAGCTAGTGGCTGGGAACTGGGGCAAAATGCGTTTGGAGCATGTCTAATTTGCCCTAAGGCACGTCGAGAAGCCATCATCCCTGCTTTAGCTAAAGCTTTACTAGAGTGGCGCATTACTTCTAACCAATCGCGCACCTTCGATCTGATGGAGACGCTCGCTGTTGCTGTAAGCACCAATGCCAATCAATTGGCAGCTAGTATTCGCGCCAAGCTGACGGACGAGCGCACTGCCAAGCCCGTGATTGATACCTCGCTATCAGCAACCGATGTATTTATTGCATTGCCCGCAGAAGGCTATCTGCTTGATGTTTCCGCTTCCGCTAATGCCCTGGAGGATGCTCAGCTCAAGTTGGTAGAACTGATGACGACTTTTGATTATAAAAATCAGGTGTAGTAGGTTTTATGTAAAATGAACATACAGCTTGCCCCCAAAGGGGCAGTCCTGTGGACGTATTGGCGCGTTATATACAGTTTGTCCTTCCAGGACATACTATTAGACTTGTTTCGCCGGCTACTAAATGGCTGCAAGCGGCAAAATTTCATCCTGCACTGCGTTAGCGCTCTTTTTGCCACTGGCAAAAGCCTGCTCAGGATACTTGGGCATTGCCTACGTTTTTTGCCTTGTTCAGTCAGCCGGAGGCTGATGCTACGCTTTCGCTCATTCACAACCGGCGGAACAAGTCTATTCCCCACTTATTGTACAGTTGTTCCAGCGGAACAAGCTGTCTGTAAATCATGTCCGACAAGAACTAAGCTATAGCCAACCCCTAAACGCTCAAACCCCTAAACCCCAAAACTAAACCCCACCCCCATGCACCTCACCGGCACCCACATCACCTACTACCACCTCTGCCACCGCAAGCTCTGGCTATTTGCGCACGGGCTGAACATGGAGCACACCAGCGCCCTAGTTGGCGAAGGCAAATTGATCGAGCAGACCAGTTATCAGCAGCGGGCACAGCGGTGGCGGCAGCTGAGTATAGAGGGGATCAAGATTGATCATTATGATGCGCGGGCGCAGGTGATCAAGGAAGTAAAGAAATCGAAGAAGCG
>JBCCRH010000044.1:0-21527 GCA_039208045.1 Bacteroidota bacterium | reverse complement strand
GCTGAAGTGGTCTAACTAAAAAACAATCGCCGATATGAATCAATCTTTTATAGCTACTCTTACCCTGGTATTCGTTGTGTTTCTACTAACGACAAATACGCAGCTTATCGCGCAAAGCAACTCCATCACGGGGCGAGTCGCTGATCTATCAGATGGCAAAGCCCTGCCTGGCGCGCACATTTCAGCCATCCGAACCTCCGATCAGTTTCAGCGCGATGCGGTCTCCGATGAGCGTGGCTTTTTTTGGATCAAAGAACTGCCAGATGGAGATTATCGAGTGGAAATCACATTTTTAGGATACCGAACGATGAATAGAACCGCTAGCCTGGGCGGCAATCGTATTTTTCCCCTTCAGACGCTTGCTTTACAGTCCTCATCGGTAGAGCTCGATCAGGTGGAAGTAACGGAGCAGGTGCTTCCAGCGGTTCAAAATGGCGATACCACTCAATACAATGCCAATGCTTTCAAGACCAACCCTGACGCGAATGCCGAGGATTTGGTGCGTAAAATGCCAGGGGTGGTTTTACAAAATGGCCAGGTGCAGGCCCAGGGCGAAAATGTACAGGAAGTGCTGGTGGATGGCAAGCCGTTCTTTGGCAATGACCCGGCCGCCGCTCTGAAGAACTTGCCTGCTGAGATTATCGATAAGATTGAGATATTCGATCAGCAAAGCGAGCAGTCGCAGTTTTCGGGTTTTAATGATGGAGAGACCACCAAAACCATGAATATTGTCACCAAAAAGGACATGCGCAATGGGCAGTTTGGCAAAGTATTTGGCGGCTATGGAACGGATGAGCGCTATCAGGCCGGAGGGAATATCAATCTCTTTAATGGCGATAGTCGAACCTCTATCATTTTGCAATCCAATAATATCAATACGCAGAATTTTGCCACGGAAGACTTGCTGGGCGTGGTGGGCTCGCAAGGGCGCGGGCGCAGAGGCGGGCGTGGTGGCCAGGGCGGCGGGAGAGGGCGCGGGAGCTTCGGTGGAGGAAGTGTCAATGACTTTTTAGTCAATAATCAGTCGGGTATTACGCAGACGCATGCGCTGGGGTTGAATTATACGGACAATTGGGGAGAGAAACTGGAAGTGGCCGGGAGCTATTTTTTTAACTGGAATGAAAACACCGCTGATCAACTGCTCAATCAAGAATTGATTAATGATCGAAATGATTTTCAGCAGTTTTATGACGAGACCACCCTTTCTAGTAGCACCAATCGCAACCATCGTTTTAATCTGCGCTTAGACTACGACATCAATGATAAGGCCAGTATACTGCTTCGTCCTCGCCTGAGTATCCAGCAAAATGAAGGGGCAGAGCAAACCATTGGCGAGACCTTTACTACAGATACGCCTATCAATAACTCCTTTTACGACTTCAACTCTGAGCTGACAGGCATCAACTTTTCCAATACTTTGCTCTACCGCCAGCGCTTTGAAAAGCGAGGGCGCTCCTTTTCAGTAAGAGTCACCACGCAGTACAACGAAAATAGTGGCGATAGCGAACTATTTTCGGCCACCAGTAGCCGTTTTGATCCTACCTTTACCGATACGACTGATCAGATAAATACCTTACTAACAGAAGGTTGGACGCATCGGGCGCGCGTGATTTATACCGAGCCGCTAGCCCGACGTAGTATGCTGCAATTCAGCTATGACGCCAGTTTGCAGCAAAATAATTCCGATCAGGAGACCTTCGATTTTTCGTCGGATAGTGGCACCTATTCTGACCTGAATACGGGCCTGAGTAATATTTTTGATAGTGAGTATCGAACGCATCAAGCGGGCTTGGGCTACGTCTACCGGGGCAAAGGCTATTTTTTGACGACTCGGGTCAATGCACAATGGGCGAGCTTGGATAATGAGCAGCAGTTTCCCTTTGCGGATGCCTCGAATCGTAGCTTCTTTGATGTGCTGCCCTTTGCTATGTTTCGGTACCGCGTTTCGAAGTCGGAGAACTTGCGCATTTTTTATCGTACCAATACGGATGTCCCCTCGATTAATCAATTACAATCCGTTATTGATAATAGCAATCCTTTGCAGCTGAGCACGGGTAATCCCAATTTGAGACAAAGCTATCAGCACCGCTTATTTTTGAGGTATTCTAAAACCAATACCACGAATGCAAGCGTCTTTTATACCCTTTTGAGTGCTTCTACCACTAATAATTACATTGCCAATAGCACGACCATTGCCAAAGAAAATACCATTCTGGATGGTGATGTAGCCTTCCAGCGCGGTGCCCAGCTCATTGAGCCTGTGAATTTGGATGGCTACTGGAATCTGCGCTCTTTTATCACCTATGGCTTACCCGTAAAAGCGATCAAATCAAACTTGAATTTCAACCTATCAGGTAACTATGTGCGCCAGCCGGGCCTGATTGACCAAGAGTTGAATTATTCCAATAACGCGACTTACGGCTTGGGCGTGGTACTCAGCAGTAATATCAGTCAAAATGTCGATTTTACTATTTCTTCTACTTCCAGCTACAATACAGTCACCAATACGCTAAATACTGATCAGAACACCAATTATTTTAATCAAGTGTCGGAGGCACAGTTGACTTTGATCTTCAAGGGAGGCTGGGTGGTGCGCACCAATTTGACGAACCAACTATTTAGCGGTTTTTCCGAAACGGTCGATCAGAATTTTTGGCTTTGGAATGCGAGTGTGGGCAAAAAGCTCTTCAAAAATCAACGCGGGGAACTCAACATCTCGATGTTTGATATCCTGAGGCAGAATACCAGCATTCAGCGTAACATCACCGAAACCTACATTGAAGACATTCAGACGGAAGTCTTACAGCAGTATTTTATGCTCAATTTTGTGTACCAGCTGCGCCATTTCGGTACACCTAAAAAAAGAGAAAAAGAGGAGGAGCGCGACCGATGGCGCCGCAGAATGGGATGGTAATCATTAAACTACATCATAAATGAAGAAATTACTTATGCTACTTCTAGTGGTTGGCCTTGCTGCCAGCTGCAATAGCACCAAAGAAGCTGTTAGCCCGCAACCCCAGCCAGAAGCAAATGCTCCGCAGGATCGCAGAGGCGACCGCCAGCAGCGCATGCAAGAGCAATACCAACAGCTCAAGGCGATGCTCGCCCTCGACATAGAGCAAGAACAAGCCTTTGATGCCATTAATCAGAAGTATCAAGAACGCATCCAAAAGATGAGAGAAAGTGGCGATTTTGCAAGTATACGCTCCAATATGCGCAGTATGAATGAAGAACGCTTGAAGGAAGTGAGTGAAGTACTTACCGCCGAGCAGCTAGAGCTGTATAAACAATACCAAGAACAACAGCGCCAGAATAGGAGGAATAGAAGGGGCGGCAGAGGACGTGGATAAGCCCAGCCCTTATTGGCTCAAAATACGGGCCTGGATGCCTTCTTGATAGATGGTATCTGGCCCTTGATTCCAGAGGTATACTTTGATCAAGTCATTGGCTTGTAGGGCTGGGAGTTGTGTTTCATAGCGTAAAGCTTCCCATTGCTGGGGCTTAATATAACGTTGGAAGCGCACCCCTATCCATTTCGTACTTTCGCCATTGCGCTGTATTTCGGTAACGAAATAGGCAGTTTGCCATTTAATAAAGTTAGAACTTTCCGCAAAGACGCTAGCGTCTACCTGTAGCCAGTTGTTGGAATACTGCTCTCCCTCTGCTTCATTGAGATACCAGTTGATCGTTTGGCTGAATTCGTGGGATTTGTCGAGGCGCTCGGCCATTCGGCCTTGTTGTATTCCTATTGCTTGTTGGCTAGAATCCGCTTGTACTATTGCTTTCTGTTGTGCGATCACTTTCGTAAATGACGGGGGCATCGCTTCGTCAACATCCAGGTATTTTCGAAGGTCAGCGCTGGGTAGTGAGGTGGCTCCGAATATCTTCCAATAGTAGGTTTTAGTCGTCTCGTCGAAGGGGAGGATGCGCTGGCGGTACTGCCAGTCTTGAAAGTGATTTAAGGCAATGCATCCTAAGATAAAGCTCCCTACTATCCATTGGAGTAGTCTTGATTTTTGCACGAAAGTGCTGCCAAAAAACGACGCAATAGGCAAGGCCAAAACGGCATACGACTGAATGACCGCCCGTGAACCAAAGGTGGAAGCATACCACCAAATATGCCAGCTATATACTATGTACAAATTGAGCAAAGTGAAGCCCAAAACTGGCCAAAACCAAGTCCGCATTTTGCTGTAAAGCCAAATAAACCCTGGCACTATGAGCAGCATAATAGGTGTGTAAAGCAGCCACCCTTTGCGATAGCTAAATAAGCCCTCCAACAGATGGGGCTTCCAAAAATCAAAGTGGTGGCCTTCGTAGCCATTGTAGACCCACATGCCAAGGTTGAGCTTCCAGTAGAAGAGCTGTGGCGAAATGGTGAGCACGCCGACTGCACCTAAAAGCACCAGCTTAGTGAAGTGCTTTCGCCAAAAGGGGAGGCGCGCTCGTATAGTTGCTGTGTTATACAAGCCGTAGCCAAAAAACAGCAGCAGCACGATGCCTTCCGAAGGGCGAGCCAGGCACAAAAGCGCCATTGGAACACCCACTGCGATAACGCGACCCCAGCTCGGCTGCTGGTAAAACTGGTAGGTTTGGTAGAGCACTACTGCATAAAGGGCAAAGAGAAAAGAATGCGGCATGCCGCTCTCAAAACAGAGGTAGTGAAAGTAATTCGTACCCAGAAAAATGACCACCACCGTAAGGGACGTAACCCATTCGGAGCAGAAAATGAGTAATATTTTACGTAAGTACCACCACCCCAGTAGGGCATAGGCCCAGGAGGCGATTACAATGGCCAGTTGGTAAGGAAAGGAAAGGCCATCGGCTGGCCAGGTGGAGGTCATTGCCGCTAACGCATGGGCAATTAGGAAGAAGGGCAGCCACAAAATAGCCATACCTATGGTATAGATGGGGGCAAAAAGCCCTTCCGATTTGGGATTGAGCTGGTAGCGATTAGTGGAGATTTGATAGTTTTCGAAGTGTTGCTCAGTGAAGGTGTAGGCTTCGGTATCGCCATAGATAAAGATGGCTGGAAGATAGAGGTAATAGCCGTAGACATCCCAGGTGAGCACATTGGTTTCTTGCGAGCCTATTTTGTTATGGATCCAGCTACAGGCTACTGCGAATAGCAGTACAATTCCAATGACCCATTTAGAGGAGGGAAGATTCATATTCTTGGCTTCAGACCACAATTTACGTTATCTTAATAAGCTATCTTATATTTTTTTTTACCTTTAGTGAGTACCATCAAATGATCTTATCTCCATGCGAGTACTCCATATTAGTGCCGAATGCTACCCTGCTGCCAAGGCAGGCGGCCTAGGCGATGTAGCAGGTGCGCTACCCAAATATTTGAATAAAGCAGGGCATACCTCTGGTGTGATTATCCCCAAATATCACACCAAATGGATCACTCAACAGCAATTTTCGATTATCTACAAAGGAGCTATTCGCCTTAATAATGAGTACGTATCCTTTACCATCGAGAAGGAGCAATCCGATCAGCTGGGCTTTCCTTTGTTTG
Source organism: Bacteroidota bacterium (assembly GCA_039208045.1). Taxonomy (GTDB): domain Bacteria; phylum Bacteroidota; class Bacteroidia; order Chitinophagales; family Saprospiraceae; genus JBCCRH01. Next base: position 16,003 of record JBCCRH010000044.1, on the reverse strand, counting down.
TGGCTAATATACCTGGTAAGTTTGATCGGCCAGGCATTTACCAAGATCCTGCGGGTCATACCTATGGCGATGAGGTGTCGCGCTACCTCTGCTTTCAGCAAGCAGTCTTACAGTGGATAGTGAATACGCCTGGGCAACCTGAAATTCTGCACTGCCACGATCATCATACGGGGCTTATTCCATTTTTTATTAAGTATGCTCCTGAATACCAGAGTTTAGCGCATACGCCTACCGTTTTTACCATTCATAATGGCGTGTATCACGGGGCATTCAGCTGGCAAAATTTGTATCTGATGCCCTTTTTTGATAGTGGTGCTCGGGGACTGCTGGATTGGAATAATACGATTAATCCGCTCGCAACAGCCATCAAATGTGCTTGGCGCGTAACGACTGTCTCGCCGAGCTACCTGCAAGAATTGCGCAGCAATTCTAATGGCATGGAATCTTTGTTGCAACACGAACAGCATAAGAGTTTGGGCGTTCTTAATGGTATTGATGCGCAAGTGTGGGATCCGCGATCGGATACTTACATAAAGCACCAACTCAACGGAGATTGGGATGCTTTTAAAGCAAAAAACAAGCAGGTGCTAGGACAACGCTTTAAAGTGGATATGCGCCTACCCTTAGTTACATTTATCGGTCGGCTAGTGGGAGAAAAAGGGGCGGATATAATTCCTGACCTTATCCAGCGAATGGTGCATAATGGTGTTAATATCGCTTTTGTGGTATTGGGTACGGGGCAGCAGCATCTGCATCGCTCTTTTGAGCACCATCGGTACCATTTTGGAGGTCGTTTTGATGCTTCCCTAGAGTATAATGAGGCATTAGCCCATCAACTGTACGCGGGTTCTGACTTTTTGTTTATGCCCTCTAGGGTAGAGCCTTGTGGGTTAAACCAAATGTATGCCATGCGCTATGGTACCGTGCCGATTGTTCGATCGGTAGGTGGCTTAAAAGATACCGTTCCGGATATTGGTGAACCTTCTGGTGATGGTAGAGGCATCCGTTTCGATCACTTTACTTTAGATGATGCCAATTTAGCGCTGTACCGCGCTGCGCAATTGTATTACAATGAACCTACTTTCCGGGAGGTCAGACAGCGGATTACGCAAGTAGATTTTTCTTGGGAGCGCGCGGCAGCTGATTATATCCGCATCTATGACGAAGTTACTTTTAGATAATCTATCAAACCTAATTATAATCATCCAACGACTAAACCACTAGATAATATGCTCATAAAAATGATTAGCCTCATCCTCGGAGGCGGAGTTGGCTCTCGACTACATCCCCTTACTGCTGAGCGTTCTAAGCCTGCGGTACCTATTGCTGGTAAGTACCGCCTCATCGATATTCCCATTTCTAATTGTTTGAACTCCGATGTTCGCCGCATGTTTGTGCTGACGCAGTTCAACTCGGCTTCACTAAACCAGCATATTAAGAACACTTACAATTTTGACCACTTTAGCCACGGCTTTGTGGATATTTTAGCAGCAGAGCAAACCCACTCTAGTGCCAACTGGTTTCAAGGCACAGCCGATGCCGTACGCCAATCCATGCACCACCTACGCACGCACGATCACGACTATGTGCTTATTCTCTCTGGTGATCAGTTGTATCAGATGGACTTTAAAAAATTGGCCAATTATCATGTGGATCAAGGCGCTGACCTGACCATTGCTACAATTCCAGTGGTAGCTAAAGATGCTTCTGCCTTTGGTATCATGAAGGTTAATGAAAAAGGCTTCATTGATAACTTCACCGAAAAGCCTCCTCAGGATGTGCTGGGTGATTGGGAATCAGCAGTGGAAGATAAATATCGTAATGAAGGCAAGGTATATCTCGCTTCTATGGGTATTTATATCTTTAAGCGGGAATTTATGGAGCAGCTGTTCGAAGAAAAGCCCGATGCTACCGACTTTGGCAAGGAGATTATTCCATATGCTATTGAGCAGGGTCACAAAGTAGCAAGCTATCCTTTTGATAAATATTGGACCGATATTGGAACCATCCGATCGTTCTTTGAAGCCAATATTGCACTGACCGATCCTGTGCCCGACTTCAATCTATTTGATAACGATAAAATGATCTACACACGCCCACGGATGCTGGGGCCTTCTAAAATATTCGGTACTTGGTTTAATAAGGCGATTATTGCAGAAGGTTGTATTATTCATGCCAGTAAAATTGAGCGCTCGGTGATTGGTATTCGTTCGCGCATTGGTGAGGGTACCGAAATCTCTAATGCCATTATTATGGGTAACGACTATTTCGAGACGCTATCGGAGCTACAAACGCCCAAGCATGGCGTAGTAATGGGTATTGGTGAAAACTGCTATATCCGTAATGCCATTATTGATAAGGACTGTCGTATTGGTAATAATGTACGTATACATGGTAGTGTAGCGCTAAAGGATGAAGAAAAAGATACGCATGTGATCCGCGATGGGATCATTGTGCTCAAGAAAGGGGCAGTGCTGAGGGATGGTACTCGAATTGGATTGGATGGGTAAAATCACTCCTTTTAATTGACAAAAAGCCTGAAGTATTTGGATGCTTCAGGCTTTTTTTGTCCATAAACCAGAAAAACTAAGGAAACTTTAAAACTAACTATAGTTTCCAATGTTCCTTTCGTGTACATTTGCAGGAAATTATTTTAAAGCTATTGAATGGAAGTAAAACAGCAGCTAATACAAACCGCTCATGCCCTTTTCATGCGCTATGGCATCAAGAGTGTTTCGATGGATGACATTGCCAGGGAATTGGGTATTTCCAAAAAAACCATTTATCAGTATGTGGACAACAAAACTGATTTGATTGAGCAGATTTTTAGAAGCGAGATCGAAGATGATAAGTGTATGATGGAACTGATTAAAACGCAAGCGAATGATGCCATCGAAGAGATTGTAAAAATTGCTCGCTTTGCGATTAAGAAATTACGCCAGCTGTCGCCCACTACAGTGTACGATCTTCAGAAGTACTATCTGAATACGTGGAAGGCAATGGAAGCCCTTCACCAACGCCATATGTATCAACTGATGCGAGAAAACATAGAGCTAGGGATTCGGCAAGGAGTGTACCGACAGGGGATCAACCCTGATATTATTGCAAAGCTGTATGTCGCCAAAACTTCGCTTGTTGCCGATGAAGAACTTTTTCCTTTAGGACAATACAACTTAGAGGAACTTTTTAAGGAATACATTTTGTATCACATGCACGGTGTAGCTTCTGAAAAAGGACTCAAAATCTTAAATGCTCATTTAGCAGACTTATCGGCTGAAGGGCACAAAACGGACAAACAAATCAATAAAATATAAAACTAGAGCCATAATGAATCAATCCTGGTATAAGCTAATACTACTCTTTTGCCTTAGTGCAGGAAGTTGGCTACACGCGCAACAAACAGCGACGCAGATGTCGCTAGAAGATGCCATCAACTATGCGCTTACAGAGACTACCGCTATGAAGGATGCCCAGTTAAATATTGCAGATGCCGATCAGCAAATCATTGAACGCCGCGCGTTTGGATTGCCGCAGCTATCGGCTTCGGCTTCATTTCAGCGCTACCTGGAAGTACCGGTTCAGCCGCTTCCCGACGCCTTTGGCATTTTTGATGTGTATGGACAAGCATTGGGACGCGATCTGTTTCCACTGCTAGAAGAAGACACCCAAAATGCACTCAATCAATTTAGCTCAGGTGCTAGCGATGGTGGTAATTCTGATGGAGTCTCTTTCTTTTTGCAAAATAACTTTACCGCAGCGATTAATCTGGACGCCATGATCTTTGATGGCAGCTTCTTTGTGGGCCTACAGGCGGCAAGAGCATTCAAAATCTACACCCAACAAGAGCTCTCCGTTAAGCGACGTGAGGTAGAAAATGCTGTGGTTGATGCGTACCTTCCGGTGCTGCTCATTCAAGAGAATATTGAGTTGCTTGATAAGAATATTGATAATCTCAGCAAGCTATTTTTTGAAACCAAAGAATTGTACAAAGCAGGCTTTTCCGAGCAACTAGATATCGACCGCCAGGAACTTTCTTTGGCCAATCTACGCACGGAGCGAGAGAATTTAGTTCGGCAAAAGGAAGTAGCCCTCTCTGCCTTAAAGTTCACTATCAATTTTCCGGTAGACGAACCACTCGTGATTACCGACGATCTTGATGCGATGGTAGTAGATGCCGCAGAGTCTGATCTGGTCGATAATTATGACATTAACACCCGCCCTGAAATCATGCTTTTAGATAAAGCTATGGAGTTAGGTGAGCTGAACGTGACGCTCAACAGAGCCAACTACCTCCCTACCCTCCGTCTATTTGGGGCTTACCAGCAACAATACCAGGGCGATAACTTGCAAGATGGCTTCTGGGCACCAACTGCGTTTTTAGGTTTAAACCTTAATGTGCCTTTGTTCGACGGCCTAGAGCGAGAAGCGAAGCTACAGCGCGCCAAGCTCCAACTAGAGCAAACCAGAAACCAAAAGCAAAATATAGAACAAGCCATCAACCTAGAGGTGAAGAATGCACGTACCAACTACATCAGTGCACGCCGCCGCTACGAAAGCCAGCAAAAGAATGTGGCCTTAGCAGAACGCATTTACAACACTACACAGATAAAATACCGGGAAGGAGTGGGATCGAGCCTAGAAGTAACGCAGGCTGAGCAAAGTCTTTACACCTCTCAAACGAATTATATGCAGGGACTTTTTGATCTTTTAGTCGCAAAGTCTGACTTGGATCAAGCCCTTGGAAAATAAGTACTAATCATCTTGTCAAAAATCTACCTTAAATAATAACAGACCATGAAATATATTCTTCAAATAGTTGCCCTTGTACTTGGTGTTGCCGCTTGCAGCGCACCAGCTGCCGAAGAAGGTGCCATTCCTCAAGATTTGGCAGGCAAACGTCAACTACTCAAAGACAAACAAAATGCGCTCAAAGCATTAACTGATGAGATCACGGCGTTAGAAGAAGCCATCTCAGCGCAAGATCCCAACTCCCAAGTAAAGAAAGCGCGCTTAGTCACTACAATACCAGTGCAACAAACTGACTTTAAACACTTTGTGGAAATTCAAGGCTCCGTAGAAGCGGATGACTTGATTGATGCCACTTCTGAAATTTCAGGCCGCATCTTGAGTATGCGATTTAGCGAAGGCGATCCGATTCAGAAAGGGCAATTGGTAGCGACCTTAGATTTGGAACAAATCACTAAGCAAATTGCAGAGCTAGAAACTTCTCTGGAATTGGCTACCACTGTTTTTGAGCGCCAGTCGAGGCTGTGGGAGCAGAATATTGGTTCTGAAATTCAGTACCTCGAAGCTAAAAATAATAAAGAGCGCATTGAGAAAAGCTTGGAGACTATTAGGTTTCAGCTCGATAAAGCAAAAGTATACGCCCCTGCATCGGGGGTAGTAGAACGTGTTATTTTGCAAGGCGGAGAAGTAGCTGCGCCTGGCCTCCCTATTCTACAGATTTTAAATACCAATAAGCTGAAGGTAGTGGCCAATGTACCAGAAAACTACCTGAGCGCCATAAAGCGAGGGGATCGGGTAAAAGTGGAGTTTCCAGCACTCAACACGGAGCAAGACGCGCGTGTCAACTTGATTGGCCGTACCATTGATCCGTCCAACCGCACCTTTGCAGTAGAAGCCAATATTTCTACCCAGAAAGGACTGATTAAGCCGAACCTACTCGCCATTATGCAAATCCAAGACTATGAAGAGCGCAACGTGGTGACCATTCCTTTAGAAATGGTACAGCAAGAAGTGGGTGGCCGAAAGTTTGTCTTTGTCCTCGACAAAGCAGCAGAGGGTACTATTGCAAAGAAAGTGTATGTGGAAATAGGCAGAAGCTACAAAGGGGATATTGTAGTAACCAGTGGCCTCAAAGGGGGTGAAGAACTAATTGTAGATGGTGCCAGAGGATTAGCAGAGAATGAATTGGTGGAGGTGCAGACTACAACGGTCACCACAAAATCGGAAAGCTAGAAAAGCTAAGTAGATATTTTAGTGTCAACTATTAATAAAATAAGCAATGTCTGAGCAAAAAAATAAAGGATTACGCGAGTTTAGCCTCTCTAGCTTCGCTGTGGATAATGGCACCAGCGTATTTATTATTACCCTAATGATCTTGCTGTTTGGGATTCAATCGTACCAACGCATGCCCAAAGAGCAATTCCCAGAAGTCAACTGGCCAACCGTCTATATCAATACACCTTACTTTGGTAACTCTGCGGAGGATATTGAGAATCTGATTACCCGGCCCCTGGAGAAAGAAATCCAATCCGTCGATGACATCAAGGATATTAAGTCTACTTCTATTCAGGACTATTCGGTCATTACGGCCGAGTTTGAAACCGGTGTAGACATTGATGATGCCGTACGCAAAATCAAAGATGCCGTTGATAAAGCTAAGAGTGATTTACCCAATGATTTGGATCAAGAACCAACCGTATTGGATATTAACTTTTCAGAGATACCGATTGTAACAGTCAATGTATCAGGAAACTACTCTAATGATGAGCTTCGCGAGTATGCAGAATACTTGCAAGATGAGCTGGAGGAAATTGATGAAATCAATGAGGTAGAACTCAAAGGTGCTTTCGAGCGGGAAGTAAAAGTAGATGTCGATCTGCTTAAGATGGAATCGATGCAAGTCTCTTTCATGGACATCGAAAATGCCATCGCTACAGAGAATATGACGATGTCGGGGGGTGAAATTCTCAATAATGACTTTAGAAGAGCCATTCGCGTGAAGGGGGAGTTTGAGAATGTGCAGGAGCTAGAGGATATGATTGTGAAAAGTGAGAATCAGCGCCCGATTTACCTGAAAGAGATTGCGAACGTTACGTTTGGTTTTAAAGATAAAACGAGTATAGCACGCTCTGACGGCTACCCTGTTATTTCGCTCGACGTCATTAAGCGCTCCGGCGAAAACCTTCTGGATGCTTCCGATCGGATTAAAGAAGTCGTAGAAAAAGCGCAGGCTAATGTACTCCCCAAGGACTTGAAGGTGAGCTTATTCAACGATCAGTCGGTGAATACGCGCACGGAGGTGAGTAATCTAGAGAATAGTATTATTTCAGGTGTCCTCTTGGTGGTGCTGGTGCTCCTGTTCTTCTTAGGTATTCGAAATGCTCTGTTCGTAGGTATCGCCATTCCACTTTCGATGCTGATGGGTATTCTGTGGTTGTATCTTTCTGGGGTGACGATGAATATTGTGGTGCTTTTTGCGCTGATTTTGGCGCTTGGGCTTTTGGTGGATAATGCCATTGTGGTGGTTGAAAATATCTATCGATACCGGCAGGAAGGTTACTCTGGTTGGGATGCCGCCAAGTATGGAGCGGGTGAAGTGGCCATGCCGATTATTGCCTCTACGGCGACTACCCTAGCGGCTTTCTTACCCTTGGCTTTTTGGCCAGGTATAATGGGAAGCTTTATGCAATACATGCCGATTACCTTGATCTTGGTTCTTACTTCTTCGCTCTTTGTGGCTCTGGTCATCAATACAGTCTTTACCTCGCGCTTTATGAAAATTGATGAGCGGGCGGATGATGTGAGTGTGCGCAAGCGCAAGCGTAGGAATGTGCTACTAGGCAGCTTGGCCATGTTGGTTACTGCCGTCTTGTTTCACTTTACTGGCTTCAATGCAGGGCGCAATCTGCTGAGCTTTGCCATTGGTATTAGTTTACTCAATTACTTTGTGCTACGCCCTGCTGCTTTTGGATTTCAGAATACTTTTTTGCCTATTCTAGAAAGTGTGTACGATAAATTCATACGGGGTGCACTGCGTATTCCAGGTCTGATCTTCTTTGGTACGATTGGCTTGTTGGTGGTAGCTATTATTTTGTTAGGCATTTTTAGCCCAAAAGTCATCTTCTTCCCTGCTGCTGAGCCGATTTATGTCAATGCCTTTGTGGAGTTACCGCTAGGTAAGGATATCGAAGCTACCAATTCGATCATGCGAGAATTAGAAGAGAAGGTTGATAATGCGATCGAGCCGTACAAAGAAGCTGGCATCGTCGAAGCGGTGCTGTCACAAATTGGAGAAAATACTTCTGATCCAAATGGGCCACCAGAACCGGGTGCTTCCCCAAATAAAGCGCGTCTGACGGTTTCTTTTGTACCGGCGCAAGAGCGCAATGGCATCTCTACCTTTGATGTGATGGATGATGTACGAAATTCGGTGAAGGGTATTCCTGGGGTGAAGATCGCTGTCGCGAAAAATGCAGATGGCCCAATGACGGGTAAGCCGATTAATCTGGAGATTCAAGGAGAGGATATGGATGAATTGGCAATCCTCTCGGAAGAAGTAATTAACTATTTCAATTCCAAGAATATCCCTGGTATTGAGGAGCTACAGGCAGATGTAAAGATCGGCAAGCCAGAGCTGGAAATCAAAGTGGATCGCGAAGCGGCACGTCGATTCGAAATCTCCACCTTTGATATTGCAAATGCAATTCGAACAGCTGTTTTTGGTAAGGAAGTATCGAAGTATAAAGAAGGCGAAGATGAGTATCCGATCTTTGTACGCTTAGATGAAAAGTATCGCTATGATATTTCTAACTTACTTAACCAGAAAATTACATTCCGGAGCCCTGCTACTGGGCAAATATCGCAGGTACCTATTTCGGCAGTGGCGGATGTAGAATATACCTCGACCTATAGTGCAGTGAAGCGTAAAAACCTGGATCGGGTAATTACGATTTACTCCAATGTACTGGAAGGCTATAATGCGAATGAGATCATCGCAGAGATGGACTTACAGATGGGTCGCTACGATTTGCCGACTGGCTATACGTATGAATTTACGGGAGAACAGCAGCAGCAAGCGGAGGACTCAAAGTTTCTCAATACTGCGTTCATTGTTGCCTTATTCTCTATTTTCATTATCATCGTAGCGCAGTTCAATTCTGTGATTTCGCCCTTTATCATTATTCTTTCCGTCTTATTTAGCACGATTGGGGTATTCTTAGGCTATGTGATTTCCGGAAAGGATATTTCCGTCATTTTTACAGGAGTAGGGATTATTTCTCTGGCAGGTGTGGTGGTGAATAACGCTATCGTACTCATTGATTATATCAACTTACTGATTAAGCGAGCTAGAGAAAAGCACAAAGCGGAAAGCCTATACGATTTAGAAAAAGAGGATGTCATGGAAGCCATTGTGAAGGGTGGTGCTACCCGTTTGCGCCCCGTACTGCTTACAGCTATTACAACGGTACTTGGCCTTATTCCATTGGCGGTTGGTTTTAATATCAACTTCTTTACGCTCATCACTGATCTCAATCCAAACATCTTCATTGGAGGAGACAATACGGCGATTTGGGGGCCTATGGCGTGGACCGTCATCTACGGTCTCATTTTTGCGACCTTCCTAACGCTTATCGTAGTACCAGTCATGTATTGGTTGGCGTATCGACTGAATTATAGCCTCAGAAGCTTATTCAGCGGATCTAAGCCAAAGCTTCCAGCACCGGTTGAAGGATAGCAAGAAAAGCGACTCCTAGTCCCGTAATTTATGGAGCAGGAGTCGCTTCTTTTTCCCAGAAAAGTGAGAAAAATCCAGTTCAGCAATTTAGTCACAAATTCACAGCTTACACCTATTTATCCATTTATTTTGCTTCTCTTGTTATTCTCCCTCCTAACAGCTTCGATATATCAAATTACTCACAATCAGTTACTTATTACTAATCAACACTAAATATTCTGAGTCCTAATATTATAGCCTAACTAAATATCAGAGCCTATAAACTTGCAAACAAATTCACCAACCCACATTATGCCATGTCACAGGCTAGCTTTTAGTCGACGATTATTTAGTAGTAATATCTGTTTCTTTGTTATACAACAAAAGAAAAAGTAACTAACACAGAAACATTCAAAATCCATACTGATATAAGATATAGGGCTATTACGTCTTCACTACTTTTTAAGATTCTTATTTTAACTATTTGAGAAAGACGTAAAGCCCAAAAGAACTTAGTGTTGTTCATAGTGTTTGTTTTATGTATTGTCCCTGTCTTACTGGCAGGGTTTTTTTTTGCCCCAAACCCAACCTAATTCCTTCCTTTTGGTTATAATTGGCGAATCAAAAATGCTTATCTCATGCTCGTCAATTTAGAAGATTTAAGAGAAAATTACGACGCACTGACACTTGTGGAAGCCGATGCCTTGGCCGATCCAATTTTGCAGTTTCAAAACTGGATGGAAGCGGCTATCGCCGCAAAACTGCCCGAGCCTAATGCTATGATTTTGGCGACCGCCCAAACTAATGGCCAGCCCTCTGCCCGAGTCGTGCTCTTGAAAGGGCTACAGCCAGAAGGATTCATTTTTTATAGCAATTACGAAAGTGCCAAAGCGCAGCAAATGGAAGCCAACGCTAAAGTAGCATTGGTCTTTAATTGGCTAGAGCTACATCGGCAAGTACGTGTGGAAGGCACAGTGGCTAAACTCTCGGCAGAGCAGTCTACTGCTTACTTTCAGAGTCGCCCAAAGGGCAGTCAGATTGGAGCATGGGCCTCCCCGCAAAGTCAAGTAATTCTCGATCGTTCTATATTAGAAGATAATGTGGTAGCATTAAAAGCAAAATATGAGCAGCAAGAGCAATTGCCTCGCCCCGAAAATTGGGGAGGCTATATCATAAAGCCTCAACTAATAGAATTTTGGCAGGGACGCCCCAGTCGCTTACACGACCGATTGCGCTACACCAAACCAACTAATGAAACCGAAACCAACTGGCAAATAGATCGCCTCGCCCCCTAACAACTCTACCTTATGAAGATTATTTGCATTGGCAGAAACTATGTAGATCACGCCAAAGAACTGGACAATCCTGTGCCTAAGCAGCCCTTGGTTTTTATGAAGCCTCCAACAGCACTTTTGGTGAATAACAAACCATTTTACTATCCGGAGTTTACCCAAAATATCCACTACGAAGTAGAGGTGGTACTCAAGATTGGGAAAAACGGCCGCCATGTGCAGCCCGAATTTGCAGATCAATACTATACCCATATCGGGCTGGGCATTGACTTCACGGCCAGAGATATACAGGCACAATGCAAGGCCAAAGGACACCCCTGGGAGATTGCTAAGGGATTTGATCATTCAGCAGTTATCAGTCCTTTTGTAGAGAAAAATGAGTTAGATACAACCGCTATTCTATTTGAATTGCATAAAAATGAAGAGGTGGTACAGCAGGGCAATACCAAGGATCTCATCTTTAGCTTCAATGATATTATTTGCTACGTATCAAAATATTTTAAGCTCCAAATGGGTGACTATATCTACACGGGCACCCCTGCTGGTGTTGGCCCCATCAAAATTGGAGATACGCTGGAAGGATATTTGCATACCAAGTCAGGTACTAAGCAGATGTTTCGGTGTGATGTCAAATAAATCCCTAACAATTTCTATTTTTGCACCGTTTTGAGCGCAGCATGGGTGCTGTGCCATCCATTTACTAGCTAAAACATTAGTACATGCCATACTTATTCACTTCAGAATCTGTTTCGGAAGGACATCCCGATAAAATTGCCGATCAAATTTCAGATGCACTGGTTGATCACTTCATCGCTTTTGATGCTACTTCAAAAGTAGCTTGTGAAACCCTAGTGACTACCGGACAGGTTGTACTGGCCGGCGAGGTAAAAACTACTACTTATCTGGATGTCCAAAGCATTGCTCGCGAGGTGATTCGCAAAATTGGATATACCAAGTCGGAGTATATGTTCGAAGCCAATTCCTGTGGTATCTTATCCGCTATTCACGAGCAATCGCCTGATATTAATCAAGGCGTTGAGCGTTCCAACCCTGAAGATCAAGGGGCTGGTGATCAAGGGATGATGTTTGGTTATGCGACTAATGAGACGGAAAACTATATGCCCTTAGCACTCGATTTGTCACACCGTATTTTGGAAGAACTAGCGGCTATCCGCAAAGAAGGTTCTATCATGACGTACCTACGCCCCGATTCGAAGGCGCAGGTAACTATCGAATATTCAGATGACAATGTGCCACAGCGAATCGATACCATTGTAGTGTCCACCCAGCATGATGATTTTGATGAAGATGAGAAGATGCTAGCGCAGATCAGAAAAGATATTATAGAACTTGTCATCCCACGCATCAAAGCTAAAGCACTTGACAAGGTGCAAGGCTTATTTGATGCTAATATCACCTATCACATCAATCCAACTGGGAAGTTTGTTATTGGTGGCCCGCATGGAGATACAGGCCTTACTGGCCGCAAAATTATTGTGGATACTTATGGAGGTAAGGGAGCCCACGGTGGTGGAGCCTTTTCTGGAAAAGACCCATCAAAGGTAGATCGCTCTGCGGCTTATGCCACGCGCCATATCGCTAAAAATTTGGTGGCAGCAGGTGTATGCAGTGAAGTGTTGGTGCAGGTGTCCTACGCGATTGGTGTGGCAAGACCAACTAATATCTATGTGCAGACCTACGGCTCTGCCAATGTTGAGCTTTCGGATGCCGCTATTGCGGAAAAAGTAAGCGAATTGTTTGATATGCGCCCTTATGCCATTGAACAGCGCCTAAAACTTCGCACCCCAATTTATTCGGAATCTGCTGCTTATGGCCATATGGGACGTACTCCTGAAATGAAGACGGTAAGCTTTACCGATGGTTCAGGCAAAACGATTGACCTAGAAGTGGAAACTTTCACCTGGGAGAAGCTAGATATGGTAGACCAAGTAAAAGCCGCTTTCGGCCTGTAATTATGCATCCCAATTCTCTTCGAGCGCAGCGATTGCGAAGTGCCGCCTATCACCTCGATATGAAGTATCAATTCGGAGAGGATTGGGGTATCATGCCTTACCTGAAGGATTTTAAGCTTTTCCGAAAGGGGCGTGGTCGCAAAATCACCCATATGCTTTCCACGCAGGATGACTTCCTGGAAAGCAAGATTTATATTTTTGACTATCAATACAAAAGGGGTAAAAAGGGCCGCAAGTACATGCAGACGGTCTTTTTCATTGAGTCCAAAAAACTAGGCCTCCCTCAATTCTTTATGGAGCCGGAGCAATTCTTCCATCGCATCAGCGAGCTGTTAGGCTTCGTAAAAGACATCGATTTCGAGGAACATCCCGAATTTTCTAACAACTACCTCCTCTCTGGCGATGATGAGCAATACATCCGATTTGCCATGAACGAGCAGTTTCGCCGACTATTTACCGTAGAAAAGGACTGGACGCTGGAGGGCATCAACTACTACTTGATCTTTTACCGAAAGGGGCGCTTGATGCGGGAGAGCTATATCCGAGATTTCTATCAGAAAGGAATGGAGGTAGTGAAGACCTTGTCGGTGGAGGAGAGAACATAAAGTGGAGAAGCTGCCGCTACAGTTCGAATTGCAAATCCGAACGGCACTTGCAAGTGCAGCTTGCCCCCAAAGGGACAGAACAGTGCACACACTAGCAAAGTTATAGACAGTTTGTCCAACCAAGTCGGACAATAACTCAACGATTCGTGCACATAGATTTCATACTACTGTCCGATAAGGACAAGCTGCTTATAAACCAACCTAGCACTCAATAAGAGCGCCCGACTTTGTTGGGCAGCCTATGTGTTTTCTCATTAGTAGTCCTAATCCTTCCAGTAGTCACTTCGCGCATCATGCGCAACTGCAACGATCAAGATCGTATCATCTTCTATGCGATAAATCAACTTGTAAGAGAACTTTGAAAATCGAAACTTTCGTAAATCCTTGTAGAAGGGAGCATATAGTTTGGGGAATTTACAAGCTTTATTCCGGGTAGCTACATAATCCTTTATGAAACGATCCCTCGTCTTTGTACCTGCTTCTGCTTCAAGCCATTCAATGGCGTCGGCAATATCTAGCATGGCTTGAGGTAAAACTCTAAAATTTAACACCATACTTTGCAGCTAATTGCTTTTCCATTTCTTTACCATCAATAGCTGCTACTGCTCCGCTTTCATAAGCTGCAATGCGCTTATCCAGCTCAGCTTTCCAAGCGTCAGAGACATCATTACTACTTTCATCATGAGGATGAATCAGCTCCAAAAACCGTATGCGATCAGCTTCTGAAAGCTGCTGGTATTCCTTAACTAACGTTTCTACACTCATACTACAATTATAAGGTTTTCTCAGGGTTATTACAAGACCTATAGAAAACCCCAGCACCTCTCCGAAGTACTGGGGTTTTCAGCTCAAGTAGACAAAAGCAAGCTTTTACTTCTTCACCTTGATCGAACAACCAATTGCCTTCACCTTGCTAGGACTAGGCTCTTGATTACTCATCACCGCCTTCACAGCTTTTTCTACATAGTTCACGGTCACGGCATCTGCATTCTGTGCATTATCATCGATCGCACCCGTATAGCGCAAGATCAACTGACCTTTATCGTTTGGCGTAAGCAAGAATACCTCAGGCGTACGAGAAGCGCCGTACATGGGGTATACATCCTGCTTTTCGTCGATCAAGTACTTGAATGTAAAGCCTTTATCGTCAGCACGTTCCTTCATCTTATCTAGTGAGTCCCCAGGTTTTACATCAATATCATTAGGCATTACCGCTACTACTGGGAAACCCATAGGAGATAGCTTTTCGTGCATTTCTTGGATACGATCTTCGTACATTACTGCGTAAGGGCAGGTATTGCAAGTGAAGGTTACGACATACCCCTTTGGTGTATTGCCATTCGCGTCTTTGATTTCGCGTAGGGGATACATTTTACCATCTACATTTTTTAGTGTAAAGGCAGGTGCTACATCACCTACTTTTAGAGGAGGTGCCTCGGTTGTGGTAAAGCTAGCTGCCATCCATACACCCGCACCTAGTAATAGTGTTACAGCAAGAATAATTCCTTTCTTCATAGTTAAATTAATTAAGTGATTAAGGATATGATTAAACTCAGATTAAGTTTTTAGTAAGTCGGTTACGAGGCCTGATAATTCATCGTAACCAGAAAATTGTTCTCCTATAAATTTCCGCTCTTTAGCGTTGTAGAGTACCGTTACCGGAATGGCCCCACTCCACTCAGGATCGACTTTATCGATCCAATTGTTGTACTGACCATCTAATAACGCAATCACTTCAGAACGTAGTTTATGCTCCTCCACAAATGGTACTAATTTTCGGTCAATATCTTTCGCGAAATCTAGACTAACGAGGATGACCTTCAGTTTTTCACCGCTAAAATCATCGTGCAATTGCTCGAAATAAGGCAATTCTTCCACACAAGGCTTACACCACGTGGCCCAAAAGTTGATGACATAGGTAGAGTCGGAATCACGATTAAAAATAGGTGCTAGCTGATCGAAACTCGTCACAATTTCGAAGGGATAATCCGCCGTCTTAGCGGAAGTAGTAGGTGCTGCTTGAGCTTCTTCCACTGGGGCAGTATCTGTTGGTGCTTCTTTTGGTGCTGCATTAGATTGGCAGGCGGCAAAAGTGAACAGTCCTACCACCATCAGCACCAGCAAGTATTTATTTAGCATAAGGCATTTCAATTTGAACCCGAAATGAATCAAAATTTGTCGAAAGACAAAAGTGCGGCTCGTTAATCCTTTGTTAAAAAGCCATTAGTGTCTTTTGCTCTTAGCTTGTAACACTCGTAGGGAGGGCTAGTTCACTACGTAGCCTAGCCTAAGTTTCTCGAAAGGGAGAACAGCAAATGATTTTCCTTTTAATTGGCTGCAACGGTTGGTACATGCGGCGTGGCGGCTTTTCAGCCGACATGATCGCTATGTATAGTTATCTATTTTAAAATAAAGTTTTTGCTGTGATGCCTAGTTAAGTTCAGTTTTTAGGGCTATATTCTTCTGGTTCAATATGACAATTTCAAAGTCGGATTTGTCCAAAACTAATGTAACCTTCTTGTCGTCCGTCTCTTGTATATCATAAGGAACGGCTTTGCCGACTTTCTCACCTTTTTTGTAGGCAAGTACCAAACATGGGCACTGGATATTTTCTTCAACAAATGACAGTTCCACTTCTTTACGATCACCATACACCATCCATTGCGGACGATC
>JBCCRH010000043.1:0-21543 GCA_039208045.1 Bacteroidota bacterium | reverse complement strand
CAGCTAGTACGTCAGGATGGTGCTAAGGGTTACAATGAAGTAATCATCAACAGCGCTAGCCTACCTGCTGGTGTATTGTACTACACATTAGAAACAGCTGATTTCACAGCTACGAAGAAGATGATTATCATTGAGTAATCAATTGATATAGAATTTAGAGGAGCAGTTCTTCACCTTGAAAGAGCTGCTCCTCTTTCTTTTTTAGGCCTTCCTGTAAATATCTTATTGTTTAGGTTTGATGATTTGATATTTTTTGGTACTTTCGAACTGATTTAGATAGTTTTTGTATTTAGTAATCCCATGACAATGACAAAGAAAGGAATCAAGCTCCTGCTCTTGGCTGCTTGCTGTTCCCTTGCAAGCTTGTTACAAGCCCAAATTTCCTTTTTTGCTCCTACCTTAACGGCCGAGCCAGGCACCATTATTACCATACCTATAAAGACAGATAACTACTCAGACATAATAGCTGCTAGTTTCTCCATTGCTTGGGATTCTACAGTACTGTCTTTTCAAAGTATACAAGACCTAGGTATAGATGATTTGGAAGATAATAACTTTGGAATTACCTCTGCGGGGAGTGGAAAACTAGGATTTTTATGGTTTGATCTTAATCCAATTAGCCTACAGGATAACACTACTTTATTCTCTGTAACTTTTAAAGTTACGGGAGATCCAGGGAGTACTAGTGCAATAGCCTTTACAGATGATCCTACCAATAAAGAAGTGCTGGACGTGAACTCGCCCCCTAACCTAACGCCAGACTATATTAGTGGGGCAATTACTGTAGCTGGGGTAACTTCTGTGAGTAGCCAGCCTAGTTCTACAAAAGCAATTAAACTTCTTGGAGTTTCACCTAATCCATTCTCAGAAGAAACGACATTTACGATCAGTCTGCCCAAAGCACAGCTATTAGATATCCATATAGCAGATGGAGTAGGAAAAGTGCTTTATAAAGAACAACAATACCGATTACAAGGAATACACCGATTAACCTTTACCAAAGAGATATTTGAAGCAGCTGGGGTTTATTATGCAACGATAAGTTCAGCAGATGCTTCTTTGACACAAAAGTTAATTTTTAGATAAACGATCAGCTCAACATTTTTTAACATCCCAAATTCCGAGCAGAATGTATAAAATTTTTACCAATCTCCTTTTGGGGGGAATACTGTTTTTTAGTGTAAAAGCAGTAGCACAACCCACCCTTTCATTTGACCCAGCAACCCCTACCATTAGCAATGGAGGGCAAGTCTGTCTTAACGTAACGGTCGACAACTTTGAAGATTTGCTAGGGGTACAATTTAGTATCAATTATGATCCACAGCAGTTAGAATATGCCTCTGTAGGCAATTTTGGCTTGACTGGCTTGAACGAGAATCTAATGGGCCTCCCCATACCAGGTGGAATTACTCCTGGCAACATTACAGTTGCTTGGATTGATAATTCTTTAAATGGGGTAACGCTACCAAATGGAACGGTTCTATTCGAGCTGTGCTTTAACGCTATTTCCGATGACGTAGTTGCGGACATTACTTTTTCTGATTCTCCAACGAGTATTCAGTTTACCGCGACTAGTGGGACGCCATCTAGTGGTGTAACCAATGATGCGCAAGTTACCATTGGTACCCCCGATGGGAATAACAACAATAATGATGATTTTACACTCAATCTGAGTAGTGCAACTGGTAACCAAGGTGATCAGGTATGTCTAGATGTTACGGCCTCGGATTTTGTAGACATTCTCTCCTTCCAGTTTAGTCTAGATTATGACCCTTCTTTTTTATCCTACGTGTCGGTAGGTAATTTTGGCGTGCCAGGTTTGAATGAGAATGTAATGGGCTTGCCAGGCACAATTAGTGCTGGGGACTTAACGGTAGCATGGACAGATAATTCCCTCAATGGTGTTACGGTACCAGACGGTACAGTGCTATTTGAGGTTTGTTTTGATATTTTGGGTGACAACGGTAGTACAACGGTAAGTTTTTCTACTGAACCTACCAATATCCAAGTGACTACCAACGATGGGCCTATCTCGTTTACAACCAATAATGGTACTGTTACAGCGCTGCCCACCAATAATAATGATGAGTTGGTACTTAATCTAAGCAGCGCTATGGGCAGTCAAGGTGATGAAGTATGCCTGGAAATTACAGCAGATAATTTTGTGGACATTCTCTCCTTCCAATTCAGTTTGGATTATGATCCCTCATTTCTATCGTTTGTATCAGTGGGCAATTTTGGCGTGCCAGGCTTGAATGAAAACGTGATGGGCTTACCGGGTGTGCTTAGCCCTGGGGATTTAACGGTAGCATGGACGGATAATTCCCTCAATGGTGTTACCGTACCAGATGGCACCGTGTTGTTTGAAGTGTGCCTTGAGATTCTGGCGAATAGCGGAAGTACGGTTGTAAGCTTCTCTACCGAACCTACCAATATCCAAGTGACTACCAATGATGGCCCTATTTCTTTTGCTACCAACAATGGAAGTATTACGGTAGAATCGACAACAGGTAATGACCAATTTACATTGAGTCTAAGCGATGTTACTGGTGGGCAAGGCGATCAAGTCTGCATGGATGTTACTACCGCTGGATTTACAGATATCCTCTCCTTCCAGTTTAGTCTGGATTATGATCCGTCCTTCTTATCTTATGTATCAGTAGGAAATTTTGGTGCCCCTGGCTTGAATGAAAATGTAATGGGCTTGCCTACTATGGGCGGTCTTCCTGCTGGCGATTTGACGGTTGCCTGGATTGATAACTCCCTCAATGGAGTTAGTGTAGCGAATGGCGCTGTGCTGTTTGAAGTATGTTTTGAAATATTGGAAAGCACTGGAACAACCGCTGTAAGCTTTTCAACAGAGCCTACCAATATACAAGTAACTACTAACGATGGCCCTATTTCTTTTATCACTAATAATGGTGGGGTAACGGTAAGTAATGCAGGTGGCCCGGAAGATCTAACCTTAAACGCTTCCAATGAAACGGTGACAGGAATTGGCAACCAAGTTTGTGTAGATATTAGAGCGAATGATTTTTCTGATATTACAGAAATGCAGTTTAGCCTCAGTTACGATCCTGCGATACTCGAATATTCCTCGGTTGGTAGTTTTGGACTGCCAGGATTGGGTATCAATTCGATGGGAGTGCCTGGGAATGGTACTAATGCCGGCGCCATTACGGTGGTGTGGTCGGACAATTCACAGAACGGGGTAAGTGTGGCAAACGGAACACTTATATTTGAAGTATGCTTCAACTCCTTAGCAGAAGGGAGTAGCGATATAGATTTTGCTAATAGCCCTTCACCTATCCGAGCAGTTGATGGAGACAATAATACGCTAGATGTTGTGACTAATGATGGTAGAGTAACAGTAGAAGAGGACAATGTCCAAATGTTTGATAATTTCGCATTAATCGTTTCTGATGAAAACACGATGACCGGCGAGGTGGTATGTTTGGACATAACCACTCAGAATTTTAATACCATTGCTGGGTTTCAGTTTAGTCTAAATTACGATCCTGCGCTTTTACAGTATGAGTCAGTGGGTAATTTTGGTTTGATGGGTTTAAATGAAAATGGACTTGGCCTGCCAACTGCAAGCGCACAGAATGAGACCGACCCAGGTGAAATTGCGGTAATATGGATTGATAACTCCTTCAATGGAGTTACGCTACCCGATAATGCAGTTTTATTTGAGGTATGCTTCACCGCTTTACTCAATTCAGGTTCTACACCAGTAGCTATTTCGGGTGATCCAACTCCCATACAGATACTTGACCCAGGAGGGCCTATTTCACCTTTTGATACTGATAATGGCTCTGTCACGATTGGGGATGATCCTCCACCAGCCGACTTTGAGTGGACGATCGAAGATGTGGAGGTATGCCCAGAAGATGGAGATTTCTGTGTGGATGTTACAGTGACGGGCTTTCAAGATATAGCAGGCGTTCAATTTAGTTTGGATTATGATGCTTCACAAATGCAATATGTAACTATTAATAATTTTGGCTTGCAGGATGTGACTATCGATAACTTCGGTGTCCCAGGTAATGGCACTGCTGCTGGTGTAATCACCTTAGTCTGGATTGATAATTCTCTAGCTGGGCAGAGCTTACCTAACGGGGAGACATTCTTTAGCGTCTGCTTCACCCCACTAGGGATGGATGGTGAATCCTCTGTGATTGATTTTACCAATTCTCCTACCGCTATTGATATACGTAACTCTTCCAATACTCAACTTCCCTTTGTCAGCAATTCGGGAACCGTGACCTACTCTTGTGGGCCTAGTGATCCTCCTGTAATCACTGCTCCTCCTAATATTACAGATGTAGCGTGTACCGGAGACGCTACCGGTGCGATTGATATAGAGGTAACGGGTGGGAGCAACAATTATACCTATACTTGGGACTTTGAGAATAGCACAACACAAGACTTATCCAACCTGCCAGCTGGCGTATATTCTGTGACTGTTACAGACGCTCAGACTAATCTGACGACCACTGCCACATTCGAAGTAGATGAGCCAGCGAGTGCCATCTTGATCACTTTGGCGCAAGTATCTGATGTTTCTTGTAATGGAGAAAGTGACGGTTCTATTGGCCTCATTGCAGGTGGTGGAACCGGTACGCTAAACTATGCCTGGAACAATGGAGCAGCCGCAGTGGCAAATCCCGGTAATTTGGCGGCAGCCGACGATTATATGGTAACTATTACCGACGAAAATGGCTGTGAGCTAGTGGGAGGCCCCTATGAAGTCACAGAACCAGACGGCGTAAACGTCGAAGCGCAAGTAGAAAATATAAATTGTGGAGGAGAGAACTCTGGTAGTATTAGCTTAACACTCAGTGGCGGTACGCCGAGCTACAGCATTGATTGGCCAGGTAGCCTAACAGACGATGTGGCTACTCAGAATATGCTTGCTGCGGGTACTTACGAAGTGACTGTCACTGATGCGAGCTCCTGTGAATCGATTGAAACTTATACCATTGATGAACCCGACCCTATCGTATTAAATCCAACAGTAGAGTCTATCGCATGTAATGGAGCTTCTACTGGTACCATTAGCCTATCTATTAGTGGCGGCACACCAGATTACACGATCGATTGGCCGGGTGCTTTGACTGACAACGTGATGAATCAAAATATGCTGGCGAGCGGTACTTATGATGTTACTGTTTCCGATGGAAACGGATGTACATCTAGCGAAAGCATAGAAGTGACGGAACCAGCCGCTATTGTACTTGGCGAAACAATCACTTCAGTGCAGTGCCTCGGCGATGCTAGCGGATCAATTGATCTGAATATCAGCGGTGGAACAGGGCCATATACGCTTGACTGGGCAAACGGCCTAGTCGACGATGTAACTACTCAAAATGAGCTGGTAGCTGGAGTATATACGGTGAGTGTGTCGGATGACAATGGCTGTGAAGTGGTAAGGTCCTTCGAGGTGACGGCACCTACTTCTGGAATTGAAGTGGATGTCACTACCGAAAATGTAGAATGTGATGGTGGCCCTACGGGCAGCATTACGCTTGGTATTACAGGAGGAACTCCGGCGTATAGTATCGCTTGGAGTAATGGACTGCCTCCAGATCAAGCCACTCAGGAACAGCTAGAAGCAGGAACTTACTTTGCGACCATTAGTGATGCTGTAGGCTGTGAGGTAGTCGAAGAGATCATTATCGATTCAGCAGCACCTATTTTCATTACCGGGACAGTGGAAGATGCTAATTGCTTTGGAGAAGAAAACGGTTCCATTTCCCTATCTATTGCTGGGGGCACATCCGACTTTACCATTAATTGGCAGGATGGTCTCGCTGACGATGTTACGCTTCAAGAGAACCTCACTGCGGGTAGCTACTCGGTAACCGTAACCGACAATAATTCTGCCTGCATCAAGATCGAAAGCTTTGAAGTCGAAGAACCAGGTGATTTAGCTGTAGCTTCCGATGTAACCAACGTATTATGTAATGGCGAGTCTAATGGAGAGATCGATTTCACCATCAGTGGTGGCACAGCAACTTATACTATCGAGTGGGCAGATGGAGCGGCAATGGATCAAACCAACCGTACCGCATTACCAGCAGGCACTTATGATGCTACTATTACGGATAGTAATGGATGTACAATGGAGCCAAGCTTCGAAGTGGCGGAGCCAGCAGTACTATCTGCTGTTAGCACTGTTAATGAAATAAGCTGCTTTGGAGATGACAATGGTCAAATAAGCTTAGCAATAGAAGGCGGTACCCCAACGTACAACCTAGATTGGTCAGAACCTTTGCTAGATGGCTTTGCCAGCCAAAATAATCTCGGGCCTGGTACCTATAGCGTAACCGTAACCGATATGAATGGGTGTTCTACTCAGCTGCTAACTGAGCTGATAGAACCAGCAGAGCTTACAGTGGATGCCATCGTTCCGACCGATGTGTTTTTGGGAGATGATGGTGAAATTAGCCTCACTATTGGTGGTGGTACCATGCCATATGTCTACAATTGGAGCAGCCCATCTAACACCACTTTTAGCCAAGATGAAGATTTAGCAGCGCTAAACGAGCTAGGAGAATACTGCGTCACGGTAACGGATGCTAATGGATGTGAAGTGACAGCCTGTACATCTATCAAGCTACGCTTGCAATTTGGTACGGTAGAAATTATTGAAAATTGCTTCGGAGCAGAAACGGGTAGTATCGCTGTGGAAGTGCTTGGTGGAGTGCCTGATTACACGTTTATGTGGGATATTCCAGATGCTGGAAATGTCAGCCAAGTATCAGGATTGACTGCGGGTACCTATAGCTTAACCGTAATGGATCAGCAGGGTTCTTCCATTAGTGGAGACTTTACCTTAGGTACCTTCCCTGAAATTGTGGTGAGTGAAACTATTACCCCTGCCGAAGGGGAAGCCAATAATACGAATGGCTCTATTGAGCTGAATATATCTGGTGGTGCGCCTGGCTACGACATCTTGTGGAGCAATGGCTCAACAGATGCGCTGCTGGATGATATTTCCGCTGGCGAATACTGCGTAACAGTGACTGATCAAAATGACTGTACATTCGAAGCATGCTATACGGTAGAATTTATTCCACTACCTATTGCACTAGGTGCTTTGAGTACGCAGGACGCCATCTGCCCAGGAGAAGCTAGCGGGCGTATCAATCTGACTGTAACAGGTAGTGTGCCCGTCTATACTTTAAATATTGCAGATGTCGGTTCTTTCACGAGCCTGACAGGAACGTTCTCTATAGCAGATGTAGCACCTGGCACTTACAACTATGTAGTAGAAGGTGGCGATGGACAAACCCTCAGTGGGCAAGTCGAAGTATTGGGGCCTGATCCTATCATTATCACTTCCGTAAATGTAGTGCATGATACCGAAGAAGTAGGTGGAACAGGAAGCATCCAAATTACGGTACAAGGAGGAACTGGCCCTTATGGCTACGCTTGGAATGCAGCAGGCGCATCGGGAAGTACCATTATTAATTTGCCAGCAGGCACCTATGCACCAACTATCACTGATAGTCGGGGCTGTGTAGCCGCTTTCCCTGGCATTGTGGTCAACGAATTTGGAATTACCGCAGCAACGACTGCTAACAACTGTCCAGCAGATGTAACTGGTGCTTTGGACTTGGTCATCGCTGGGGGAGCTGAACCGTATACCTTTAATTGGTCGGGGCCAAATGACTTCTCCTCAACGGATGAAGATATTACTGGATTACTTTCTGGTATTTATAATGTGACGATTACAGAGGGAACAGGAAATACGCTTGTAAAAGCTTTTGTAGTAAATGTGCTCTCCGATTTGACTTTGGGCGTATTCATTGATTCAGACTACAATGATTTTGCAGTAAGCTGTCTAAACGCTACAGATGGAGAAGTCAGAGCAAATGCCATCTTGGATGGTTCGATTTGCTCCGATTGTACCTACGAATGGCAAGCAGATGGGACAGTAGTCGGAACCGATCCTGTCTTAAATAATGTTGGGGCAGGCACTTACACGGTAAGTGTGGAAGATCCTTTCGGCTGTATACTACAAGGTAGTTCGACCCTCGAAGCACCGCCCGCTATTGTAATCGAAGGAAGCATTGATGATGTAAGCTGTCCTGGAGGAGATGATGGAGAGGTCATCGTGATAGCTTCTGGTGGGACGTCCAACCAGATCTTTTACACCTGGAGTAATGGTAATATTGGTTTCCGTAATAACGATCTATCTGGCGGTATTTACGAAGTGACAGCCACAGATGATAATGACTGTGAAACAATCGTTTCCTTTGAAATATTGGAGCCTACCCCATTGCAAGTCAATGTACAAATAGAGGATGCTACCGAGTTGAATCCAGCTTGTAATGGTTCAGTATGGATGATCGTAACGGGTGGAACAGCACCTTATTCCTACAAATGGTTGAATGCAGATGTAGCTGAGAACACCTCACTGGTGGAAGAGCTGTGTCCAGGTACGTACTTTGTAGAGATTACAGATGCCAACAACTGCGGAACAATTACAGAGCAGGGGGTAGTAGAGAATAAAGCCTTCCCTTGTTTCAGCGAACGCCAAGTAATTACCCCTGATGGAAATGGTACCAATGATGAATTCATCATTTTCTGTGTGGGCGATTTCCCAGATAATACACTGGAAATTTACAACCGCTGGGGCCAGTTAGTCTTTGAAGCAGAAAATTATGATAATACCTGGGAAGGGACTACTGAAAATGGTGATCCTCTACCTGAAGGTGCGTACTACTATGTGTTGGAGTATACCGATAACAGTACTGGCGAAGAGATACAACAACGTGGCTCTATTACGTTGCTGAGAGAATAAACCAAGAACTAGGTGGCTGCCTGATGCAAAAGGTGGCCACCAAATCATAATCACCAAATTAACGGACCATCAACCGATTTCAGATGAAAAAAATAATTTTACTCCTACTATCTTTTTGCTGCCTACAAGCAGTACAAGCCCAAGATGAGGCTATATTTAATCACTATCTAGTCAATCATGTTCTTATTAATCCGGCATCAGCAGGCTTTAATGGGGCTCCTCAGATTCAGCTCAACTACCGAGGGCAGTGGAGTGGTTTTGAGGATGCACCACAGACCTATATGGCACTTTTCCAGACGCCAGTAGGGAAAACCTTTGGACTGTCGGCAGGAGTGCTCACAGAAACGGCAGCCCAGATTACGCGCTTGCGGGGGCAGTTGAATTTTGGTTTCCGATTTCCGGTAGGCGAGCATGTTAAGATTGCTGCTGGGGTATCTACTGAGTTCCAGCAAATGAGAGTAGGCAATGATATTTTTGATAGCAATTTCTTTCAGCTAGGTGACCGCCTGCTCGATGAATTTATGGATGGAAAAGATGTATTCGATGCCTCGCTAGGGTTCTATGGCACGATTAAGGATCGCACTTTTGTGGGTTTGACTTTCGCCAACCTAGTGCGTGCGCGCTTGGATAATATCGTCGATGACAATCAAGAATCGTTCTTTTCCTATTATACCTTCCATGCAGGGCACAAATTTGATATTGCCGACCTCAACTTCAATCTAGAGCCATCCATTCTTATTCGTCAAATTAGAGACGTGCCTTTCCAGATGGATTTTAACCTAAAAGCTGGATTTATGGATGACCAATTGATAACAGGACTCTCTTACCGTTCCTTGGGTTCCATGGCAGTACTGTTGGGTACAAACGTTTCTGATTTCCAGATTTTCTATTCCTATGATGTATCCTTCCAGCGTTTTCAACGCTTCAACATGGGCTCGCACGAAGTAACGGTAGCATTTACTTTTCGTAAAAAAGATAGACCAGCTCCAGAAGTGGGCAACTAAAGAGCTACAAGTCTTAGCCTTAGGCTAATGACTACACGACTAAAGATGTCCTTTAACAATTGGTATTTGGGATGGCCTCTCCGCCTCTGGCAGAGAGGCCTATTTTTTTGGCACGATAGTTGGTTATACTTAATTGTAAAACGAATTAGGTTAAAAAGATTAGAACACATCCCCCTTATTCAAATGTATTTTGGTGTAGTTATTATAGCGAGCCTTTTCACGCTTTCCCCTTTCACATGAAACAAAGCGTGGCCTCCCTCAGTATTCTCGCTGGGGGAGGAGTGAGGTTTTGTTAGGTACTGCACCATTGTTTTTTGTAAAATACCCTGTTGAGGGTATGTGTAATCGTCTAGTTTGCAGTATATTTACAGCTATTAATAACAAATTGTAATCCTAAATATACGACGCTTTGATATGTTCATATCATCGCTATTCTTAGCCTGTATGTCCATACAGACTTTCCCCCTGAAAGATTATAATTTGCTGTTTTTGATTTGAAGATTAAATCACCTCAAAGATATATTTTAAGGCGATTGGATTGTATGTGATTCACAAGAACCGTTTTCAAGACATACTTAAATCGGTTTTTGGGATGGCCTTCTCCACTTTTGGGAGAGGGCTTTTTTGCATAGTGTCCGCACCGCTACACCTGTTGTAATCTCTTGATGCTTTGTTTATGGTTTTGTGATCTTTTGCGTAGGTAGGGCCATTACCTTTGCAATATAATTCAGAACGATGTTTAAACACCGTTGATTAAAAAATCAAAACCAACACATAATGAGACGCTTGATCTCGCTAGTTAGCACCTTCATCCTAAGCATTAGTTTACATGCCGCTACCGACCTTTCTTCTTTTTTCGAACAAGCTAATACCTTTTTTCAGCAATATGTTGCAGACGGAGCTATTGACTACAACTTAATTAAGCAAGAAGGAACGCTTGAACCTTTACTACAGACTATCCAAACGACAGCAATAGACGAACTAGATACTAATACTAAAAAAGCATTCCTTATCAACGCCTACAATCTCCTAGTAATAAAAGGGGTCATCGATCACTATCCGACTCCATCCGTATTGGACATACCCGGCTTTTTTGACCGTATTAAGCACGATATTGGCGGAACCCGCGCTACGCTTAATACCATTGAAAAAAAGTGGTTACTAAAGCCCTATGGCGATGCGCGCTTACACTTTGTATTGGTGTGTGGCGCAGTGGGATGTCCACCCATCATCTCAGAAGCTTATTTGCCTAATACACTAGAAACACAACTAGAGCAGCAGACCACCTTAGCACTCAACGACCCGAACTTCATCCAAGTAGACCAAGCCAACAATACGATCCGACTATCCCAGATTTTCAAGTGGTACCGCAGCGATTTTGGCGGAAGCCAGAACACTAGCATAGCCTATATCAACCGCTACAGAGAAGCGGCCCTGCCAGCGGATTATACCATTACCTTCTACGACTACAACTGGCAGTTGAATGAACAAACAGCCACATCTACAGGTGCTTTAGAAAACGCAGTGAGTAATTCCGAAAACCGCTATGTGGTGTCCGCTACTATTCCAAAAGGAACCTTTGAGGTGAAAATATTTAATAACCTCTATACTCAGCAAACTACCGCTAATGGAGAGCTGACAGACCGTGCTACCTTTTTTACCGCGCTCACTAGTGTGCTGTATGGTTGGAACGATCGCTTTAATATTGGCTTTGATGTACGCTACAGACAAGTACAATACAACTCCGCTAATGACTCCCCACTCAGTGTCTTCAATTTAGAATCAACACCTTCGAGCCGCCAAGGCTTTACAGGTATCGGCCCCAAATTCAGATATGCTCCTTTTGAGCAATTGCCAAACTTTTCAATACAGAGTGCTTTTTGGTTTGCTACAGGAGACGATCTAGCAGGGAATGGTGCAGATTTGCCTTATATTGACTTTAATGGGCATACTTCTTTTACGCAAATTTTTAATGACTTTACTATCAATGATCATTTCTCTATTTTTACAGAATTGGACATTGTAGTGGAAGATATTGGTCCGAGTTCAGAGGGGCATATCAACCGGTTTTCTACTCCTGGCATCGTGATTTTGAGCTATTTTCCGAATCCCAAGACTACCTTGTATGGCATTGGTAGCTATTCGCCTTATTGGCAAAGGGAGTTTGATTACTTTGCACAAGCAGGAGCCGGAGCAAAGTATCAGGTGACGCCCAAGCTGGAGTTTGAATTGCTGTACACTTGGTTCACCAATGATGATCTACAAAGTACCGGCGGTAGAGCCGCTACCTACAATGCAGGTATACGCTTTAATTTGTAATAACTTATGTCTCGTTTGATCGTGATAATAGGGCTTGTGCTTCCATGGGTAGCACAAGCCCAAGCCATTTCTGAAAAGTACCCTATTGAGTCTGTACAGTTTGTGGGCTTGAAAAAGACCAAAGCTAGCTACTTATCATCGCTCCTCCGCCTTCAGGATGTCGGCGCTATTGATGAAACAGCAATTGCTCAATGGGAACGCTTGCTACTCAATCAAGCGATCATCTACGATTTGAGCTATCGATTTGATACGATTGGCAATAGCCGCCAGCTTATTTTTGATATTAAGGAGGCCAAGACTTTGTTTCCCATCCTCAACTTTGGGGGTATTCGAAATAACTTTTGGTACCAGGTAGGCTTCAATGACATCAACTGGCTGGGCCGAGGCATGCAGCTATCTGCCTTTTATCGCAACAACGATCGCCGCCATAATTTTAATGTATTCTATCGAGTTCCTCAGATTGGGCAGTCTAAGTGGGGAACCGCCATGAGCGTCCTAAAATGGGCTTCTGTGGAACCCCTCTTTTTTAGTGAAGGCACCGTAATTTACAACTACGACAATTGGAGCTTTGGCTCCTCCCTCTACTATCAGTTTCAGCACAATCAACAACTAGAAATCGGGGTTAATTACTTTGTGGAGAGCTATGAAAAACTTGCTGAACAGACTTTCCAAAATAGTCCTGGCCCCGACGCCTTCGAGCAACCCAAGTGGCTCGGTAAGCTCCGCTTCCACCTCAACAATATCAACTACAATTTCCACCAATTAGATGGCTTCGATAATAATATTATCCTGGAAACCGTCTACAATACCATCGATCAAAACTGGTTTTTCATCATTTGGAATGACCTGCGCTACTTCCAGCAATTTGGCGAACGCAGCAATCTCGCGCTGCGCTTGCGCTTGGGTATCTCCTCTAATCAAGACTCTCCGTTTGCTCCTTTCGTATTAGACAGTAATATCAATATTCGCGGTAGCGGCAATCGCATTGATCGGGGCACCGCTCAGGCCATCCTAAATCTAGAGTATCGCTACGACTTTTGGGTGTCAGAACGCTTTCCGGTGGTTTGTCAAGGAGTGGGTTTTGTAGATTTTGGCACTTGGCGAAAGCCTGGTGGTGTACTCTCCGATTTGGTGCAAGCCGAAAATATCCGCCCCTTTATGGGAGGAGGCATTCGATTGATTTATAAAAATGCATTCGATACGAGCCTTCGGATCGATTATGGGGTGGATGTGCGCAATAGTAATGAGCGTGGGTTTGTCTTGGGATTTGGCCAATATTTCTAATCGATCCTACCAAGTACTTCTTTTATATAAAAACAATTTTTTGTTTAGTTTACTGATTGTTAGTTGATTATGATGATTCAGTCTCTGGTTTTGTGCCTTTGCTCAAAGTTTGGCACGGTTTTTTGTCATATGTAAATAAAATACTATCAGATTCTCTGTATTGCTTGTAAAAGATGCAAGTGGCTTGGTACAAATGTACAGTACCAAACAGGGAAAGGTATGTCCAGAGAACAAACTTTTATTCGATAATCATTCAACTACATCAACCATGAAACACTTTTCTAAGCACTTCCATCTGCGGTACGCCTCTATGAGTGGCGTATTGGCGGTTCCCAAAAAGTGGAACGTTCACCATTGGTGCCGAGTAAGCTTGGTACTCAGCTTACTGCTTGGCCTAGCTTGGCAAACCGCTCAGGCACAATGTACTAGCATCGTCTGTAGAGGGACAGTAGATAATCCACTCGAATTAGCGGTAAACAACAGCTGCCAAGCAGTAATTCTTGCAGAAGAAGTCCTCGATATGGACGCTACCATGTGCGACGGCCTTAAGCAAGTGACCGTTAGGGATATGGATGGCAATAGTTTAGCGGATGCTCAAACGGTAGCTACTTTTGATGCTTCCGCTTTCATCAACACTATTCTGGAGGTGACCGTAACGGATGTGAGTACCTCTATTTCTTGTATTGGAGCCATCCGTCTGGTAGATAATATGCCACCAACCATTGAATGTACTAGCACTTTTATCAACTGTAATGCTGATACAAGCATAGTGGCTGTAGGAGTTCCTACTATTAATGATAGTTGTGATCCTGCTCCTTCAATTTTTTATTCTGACTTTATCGATAGTTTGGATTGCATGAATGTAAATGGCTATGTGGTGGAGCGCACCTGGGTAGTGCAGGATGCCTCGGGCAATTTAGCGACTTGTGCCCAACCTATTGTCCTTACTCGAATTGACTTAGGGGATATTGTTTTCCCTCCAAATATGGATGTTTCTTGCGAAAATCCTATGACCGATCCTGCCGATACAGGGGTGCCCATGCTGGATGGACTTCCTTTGGAAAGCGGCGATTTTTGTAATCTAATTATCAATCCTGTTGATGCTATTGTATTTACTTGCGGTAGTACGGAATACGAAATTACACGCACCTGGACGATTTCAGAGACTTGCAATAATGCGACTATTACAGGCACTCAAATGATTCGAGTGATGGATCAGACGCCACCTAGTATTACTTGTCCTGATGATTTTGTGGTAGAGACGCAGCCAGGGAATTGCTCCACGACGGTCAATCTATTGGAACCAGAGCTATTGGATAATTGTGACCCTAACGCTGCTTTCTTTGTTACTACCTCCTATGGTGCAGTAGGTCTTGGGCCACATCCGGTAGTGCCTGTGGGTTCACATATTATTACCTATACCGCTTTAGATGAATGTGGTAACACCTCCATTTGTACATCAATGGTTTCTGTAGTAGATGAAGAGGCACCCGTGGCCGTATGTGAAGACCAAACGATTATATCCTTACCAGGTACTGGCTTGGGGCAGGTGGATGCTATTACCTTTGATGCGGGAAGTTCTGATAACTGTGCTACGCAGCTATTTTTCAAAGCTCGAAGAATGGTAACGGGGAGCTGTGAGCTAGGCAATGGAGATGATTCAGATGATATCGACGGCTTCCAGGAGTGGTTTGATGATCAAGTACTATTCTGCTGTGATGAGACGGAAGATTCCATCCGCGTACTCCTGCGTGTATACGAAATTGACCCAGGCGATGGCCCTGTAGAACCTACTCGCGAAATTATAGGAGGAGACTTATTTGGCCATTTTACGGAGTGTATGGTGCAGGTACAGGTGCAGGATAAGCTCTTCCCCGTATTTACACAATGCCCCGCTGATCGTACGATCGATTGCCGAGACGATTATTCAGATCTGTCCATCTTTGGCTCCCCGGTAGTGGTGGACAACTGTGGATTCACCATCGATTCTACAGAAGCAATAGTTATTGATGAATGTAATTTGGGAACCATCATCCGAACATTCAGAGCAACGGATTTTTCTGGACAGACAGCGGTGTGCTCGCAGACGATTGACATCGTTAATATGAATCCATTCAATGAGGACATGATCGTATGGCCAGAAGACTATACCGTGTTTACTTGTGGCGCCTCAGTCGATCCAGAAGATATACCAGAAGCATTTAGAGAGCCCCAAATATTGGGGGATGCTTGCGGCCTAGTGAGCTTCAATTATGAGGATAATGTATTTGAAATTTCTTTTCCTGCCTGCTACAAAGTGCTTCGCACTTGGACGGTACTAGACTGGTGTCGATACGAGCCCGAATATCCAGAAAATGGAGGGCGCTGGTCTTATACACAGATACTAAAGGTAGAAGATGATACCCCACCAGTATTGACTTGTCCATCAGATGTAGTAGCGGCGGTAGGTTCCGACTGTCAAACAGCCAATGTGACGCTAGAGTCCCTAGTTGCTGATGATTGCAGTACCAGCTTGCTCATTACCAATAATTCACCTTTCGGTAATGGTGGTGGTGCTAATGCCAGTGGCACCTACCCGCTAGGGGAGACGGTGGTGACCTATAATGTATCTGATCGATGTGGCAATACATCTTCTTGTGAAGTAACGATTTTAGTAGAAGACCAGACTGCCCCTGCGGCGATCTGTATTGTGGGGCTATCGGTCAACCTTACCCCCATGAGTACGGGAGAAATGATGGCAATGGTAGATGCCGCTGCCTTTAATGGAGGGGGCTTTGATAACTGCTCCGCTGATGAAGATATTTTACAAACTATACGCGTAACACCCGATCCTTCAGTGCCCTCCAATATTCCAGCTTCTTCTACCATGGTAACTTTTGACTGTGCCGATGTGGGTACGCAGTTTGTGGAGCTGTGGCTAACAGATGAGCTTGGAAATAGCGATTATTGCGTGACTTATGTGGTAGTACAGGATAATTTAGGCACTTGCCCCGCCCCCAGTGCATCGGGTATGGTAGCAGGAAGCATCGTTACAGAGTATGGAGAAACAGTAGAAGAAGTACAAGTTACACTAGATGGTGATACCACGCAGATGCTTACTGGTATAGATGGTGCCTTTGAATTCTTTGATATTCCATTTGGACTCAACTTTACGGTGGTACCGCAAAAGAATGATGATATTCTAAATGGAATTAATACCTTGGACTTGATCCTCATTACCAAGCATATCCTGGGACTCATTCCATTGGATACGCCCTACAAAATGATCGCAGCAGATGTGGATCGGTCGGGGTCGGTTTCCATTGGAGATTTAGTGGTACTACGGCGATTAATACTGAGTATAGAAGATAGTTTTCCTAATGGCAACACCTCTTGGCGATTTATTGATGGCAACTACGAATTCCCAGATCCTTCTAATCCTTTTTTGGAAGAATTCCCAGAGGCACTAAATATCAGCAATTTCGATCTTGATGATTTACTAATCGATTTTGTAGGCGTAAAAGTAGGCGACGTGGATCAGACAGCTGTCCCGAATATGCTTGCCGAAGTTATTGATCGCGATCCCGATAGCGAGCTAAATCTAACGATGGAGGATTTTGCGATCAATGCAGGAGAAATAGAGGTAGTGGATATTACAGTAGCGAATTTGAGCGAGTTTTTGGGCTTTCAATTTACGATGCAGTTTGACTTGGATCGCATAGAATTACTGGACCTATACCCCAGCGAGGCCATTCCCGAAATGAACTTGAGCAACTTTAACTTTGAAAATTTTGCCGATGGTTACTTCACGGCAAGCTGGGGCGCGCTGAACGCCGTAACTGAATATGATAACACGGTGCTATTCAGCCTAAAAGTGCGGGCACGGCAGTTTGCTAAAACCAAGGAAGTCTTCTACGTAAGTTCCTCCCGAACCCAATCAGAAGCCTACACCTTGACCTCAAAGCCCGCCGATGTCGTATTGGATTTTGTATACAACCCAAATCCCCTCATGACGGAGTCGCTGATGGTAGACCAAAACTACCCCAACCCATTCCGTGAGGTCACTAGCATCCTCTTCGAACTACAGGACGATAGCTTTATCCATTTTTCAGTAATGAACGCAGCGGGGCAACTAGTACTTACCCGCGACGGACAATACACTAGAGGAAAGCATATGATCGAAATTCGAGAAGAAGACTTGCCTGCCAATGGGGTCTACTACTACAAAATTAAAACGGAGACTGCTGAGGTGAGTAGGAAAATGGTATTGATGAAATAAAGACGTACTTCAAATATTTTAGCCAGGGGTATCCCACAAGGGAGCCCCTTTTTTAAAAAAGTTGTAAAAACTATATTATCTTCCATCTCCTTCGGATGCTGTTTGAAAGGCCCTCGGGGCCAAAAATAAAGAACTATGTGTTTCGGTATTTTTTAGCAATTGGTTATAAATTCAAGCAAAAGCAGTTCATTCTCTTGAATGAATTCGAATGTACTTTGGGACGGCCTCTTTCGTTAGTAATAGCGAAGAGGCTCTTTTAATTACAACCAAATGGCAAAGCATAATGAAGTTGGTCAAGCAGGGGAAGCCTTCGCCGCAAGCTACTTGCAAGCGAAAGGCTATACGCTTTTAGAACAAAACTGGCGCTACAGCCGAGCAGAAGTCGATATTATAGCGAAAGAAGGCGACGTCTTAGTCTTTGTAGAGGTGAAAACGCGGAGTAACCTAGCCTTTGGCTTGCCCGAGGACTTTGTGACCAAAAGGCAAGAGCAGTATTTAGCGGAAGCGGCCTCCGTATATATGGAGCACATTGGCCATGATTGGGAGGTGCGCTTTGATATTATCGGCGTGCGTTGGAAGGCAAATGGACAACACCAGCTGAAGCATTATCCAGATGCCTTTTTTCCTGGGCTCTAAGTTCTTATTCGACAACAAGAATCGAATTATAAGGTCGCTCAGCCTTCCGCTCCGGATTATCGGGATCGGGAATCCAAACGCCATTTACCAAAAACTTATACTCATAGGTACCCGGCTCTAACTGCACCCGACAAATCCACTTTCCATTTTTAAAAATGCAAGGATGGCTCAGGGTATTCCAATCGTTGAAAGAGCCCGCTAGAAAAACACTACTAGCCAGCTGGTAGCTATTGAGCTCAAAGGTAGTATTGCCTACCGCATAGCGACTCTTCAGATTTTCACTGATGGTAACAGCGGTAGGGTTATCCGAACCCATCGCTATGGATTTTGCATAATAGGCAGCTGCTTCCTGCTGCTGTCCATCCATTAATAGTGCTTCGGCATAGCTATCATATGCATTAGGAGAGTTGGGGTAGGCTTTCAGGTTCCATTGGAAGATTTGCAGCGCTTCTGCCCGTTTATCCAAGTTTAAGAGTTGATAGCCTATCCTATTCATCGTTTGCTCCTCAATGATGCTCGTATCTTGGTGTTCGCCAGAAGGGTGCATAAAGTCAGCCATCCCCTTTTGAATGCCATGATCCAGAATGCCCCTAGTTGCCTTAAAAATGGGAGCCTTATAGGTGTAGTAATTATTCCAAACCACAGCAGGGTAGGTGCCTCCCAATAATCCTTCAAGCAAACTGCCGCAAATACTCTGCCCCATCGCACTATTAGTAAAGTAAACCAAAGCGGTTTTAGAAGCAGGATACGCCAGCATATAACACCGAAAGGTGCCATTGTCGCCCCATTGCCAAAGGGATACCCCCGCATCAGTTTCCTGTAAGCCGACTCCCAATCCCCAAGAAACGGTACCCAGTTCATTCGTTTCTACTTCTACCTGCGGTCGAAGCATCAGTTGGTGGGTGCTTGGTTTTAGGTGTTTTCCTTCTAGTAGTGCTTGCATGAATAGCGTAAAGTCATGCAAGCAGGTTTGTAGGGAGTAAGCGGTATTGGACTTTGAGGGCTTACGATGGCCTGCTGTTTTATAAAGTTTGGTGTGCGGGATGGCGTAATTATCTTCAAAGCGCTCTTCCCAAACATAGCTAGAGCGTTGCATCCCCAAAGGGGTGAATACCCGCTCCTGCATAAAGGTGTTGAGGTCTTTCCCTGTAATTTTTTCAACCACTTTCATCAAATAGACATAGCCCTCACCAGAATATTGAAATGCTGTACCGGGATCAAATAAAATAGAAAGTGCCCTGCTTCTACGCCAATTGGGGAACCCCCCACTATGACTCAGCAGCATACGCGCTGTGATTTGTTGGTAGCGTTCATCTTCTGCTGCATCGGGGTAGGGAAGGTACTGGTACAGTGGCCGATCTAAGTCGAGCTGCCCTGCATCCACCAGTTGCATCACGGCATACGCAAAAACCGGTTTGCTTAAGGATGCTGCCGCAAAAATGGTATAGGGGTCTACCGCACCTCCAGTATCCAGGCTCTTTGTCCCAAAACCCTCCATAAAAGCAAGCTCGCCTTGCTCAATAACAGATAGGGAAATGCCAGGGACGTAGGCTTCCTTAATGACTTGCTGGATGTGCGCCTTAGCTGCTGGCGCTCCCACAAATTGGATAGTAGACTGTGCGG
Organism: Bacteroidota bacterium; assembly: GCA_039208045.1. Lineage (GTDB taxonomy): Bacteria > Bacteroidota > Bacteroidia > Chitinophagales > Saprospiraceae > JBCCRH01. The sequence goes on along the minus strand of JBCCRH010000043.1, from coordinate 1,604 downwards.
ATAAAGGGATAGAAAAACAAAGGAACAGGCTGTAAATAACAACCAATAATTGGGTAGTAAAGCTAGTGTACATTAGTTTGTTTTTTAGATAGAGTAGTAAACCAATGACAACACCTTTTTGCTAAGGTTGCTAATTAAGACTTGTTTCGCCAGTCATCAAATGGCTACAAGCGGCAAAATTTTGTCTTGCACTGCGTTGAAAAGCCTCGCCAATACTAAGGCATTGTCTGCGTTTTTCGCCTTGTTCAAAACAAAATTTGCTGCGCTTTCGCTCATTCATGACTGGCGGAACAAGTCTCTTAACGAATCAACAACACATCTTGCCCCAACAACTGACTAGTACCATCCACCAGCGTGATTTTTACAATACAAACGTACACCCCAATAGGTACATTTGTATCAGGCCGCCATAGAACCGTATTGCCCAGCGGGAAGGTAGGTGTTTCAAAGCGCAGCCCGCCCCAGCGATCATAAATCTGATAAGAGAGTTCTTGAATAATACTCTGCGGGTTAGGGTAAATGGTGAATTCATCATTAAATCCATCATTATTAGGCGAAAAAGCATTGGGGACAAATAAATTAGCATCGAGGTCAAGATCACAAACCGCATTGGCAGGGCTAGGAAGGGTAATACTTTCCATGACAATACAGCCTTCGGCATCGGTAACGGTCACCGCATAGCTCCCCGGCTGCAAATTGAGCAATTCTTCCGAGGTGATCCCTAGCGTATCCCATTCGAAAGCATAAGGCTTAACGCCCCCTTCCGGAAATAGTCGAATACTACCATCTGGTGCATTGGGGCAAGAGGGCAGGGTAGCCTCAAAGTCGAGCGCTAAGGGAATCGGCAATACCTCGATGACGCCCATGATCGTACCCTCGCAAGCAGCATCGCTAAAGCTAGTGATCTCGTACGTGCCCGCTTGATCGAGCGGCAGTAAGTAGGGCGACTCGGTAATACCAGTAATCTCTGGCTGCAACGAATCATTAACACTATAAATAATATTCCACGGAGCTTGGCCCTGTAAAAGAATGGGGGCTAGCTCGGGTGCTCGCCCTTCACACCAAGTGTAGGTGCCATCAATGGTGAGGCTCGGCGGCTCCTTTAGATTGATAGTTGTCGTAGCTGTAGCGCTATTTCCACAAGCATCCATAATGGTAACGGCAAAGGTAGAAGGCTCATCAATATTAACGGTCAAAGTTTCTTCTGTAGAACCATCGCTCCAAAGAAAGGAAAACGGTTCTCGCCCAAAATCAATGACCGGCTCAAACGTAAAATCCTGGCCCGCACAGGCCTCCAATTCCTCAAAGCTCGTTTGTACTGAAATATCGGGATCGAGCAGAAAAAGCGTAGCCGTATCCGCAATGATACACCCACAATTGTCGCTTTCATAAATCAATAGAATAGACTCTAAGCCTTCCTCCAAATTATCTGGTATAGGAATGATCGGTACCGTCACTCTCGGCCCGAAAGGAGGAATAGTCACCTTAGTATTCAGTGGCTCGTAGTCTACTCCCTCCTCAGCGGTGCCTTCTATTCGAAAGGTGATTGTAATTTCCCGATCTCGTGGCACCGTCGGCTTCCGGCCAAACGTAAATTGGCCACT
>JBCCRH010000042.1:0-21598 GCA_039208045.1 Bacteroidota bacterium | reverse complement strand
GTCTAAGCCAAGAAGTAACGCAAACGATAGAATTCGTAGCGCCAAGCATTACCAGTTTGGATGTAAGCTGCGTGGCTACCGAAAATTCGGTAGAATTTCAATGGCCTGCTAGTCCAGATATTACCGCCTTTATACCTGGTATTATCAGTGGACAAACGACTGGTGTAAGTACTTCACCGACTTCTTATTTGGTAACAGGGCTAACGCCTGGAGAGGTGGTAAATATTCAAATTTTAGCTTTTTTTGCGAATGGGCCTTGCAGTGTAGGGACGTTTACAGCAAGCTGTACGGCAATTGATTGTCCCTCAGTTACAGCTACGCTGGGTACCGTTGATCCTATTTGTGCTGGCACTCCTGCTACTATCGAACTATCTATCACAGGTGATGCTGGGCCATTTGATATTGTTTATGAACTCGACGGACTTGCTAATACCGTAATGGGAGCGGGGGCACTCACAGACATTGCATTAAATCCTACGCAAACTGCTTCTTTTGCCATCACTAGCATCATCAATACTAATGCCCCTGACTGTTCTATCGATCTACCCGCAGCGGTCGCCATTCAGGTAGACCAACTCTTGGTAGCAGGCACTGCCCAAGCCGTTGATCCCATCTGCGAAAACGATGGAAGTGCTGTTTTTGATCTCAATGGCTTGCTCGATGGGGCGGATGTAGGTGGCCAATGGTTGGAAATCTCGGCTTCTACCGGTAGTGCTTTTGATGCTACAGCAGGCACTTTTGACCCCAGTCTGCAAACGCCAGGTATCTATACTTTTGTGTATACTCAAAATACAGGGGGCGCTTGCCCAGAGGCATCAGCTACTGTTAGCATTGAGATTGGGGCAGTCCCAGTTGCAGATGCGGGCGAAGATATTGATTTGGGCTGTGACCTAAATACCGCTACTATTGGCACCAATAATTCTACCCAAGGGGGTACCATCAGCTATCAATGGACTACGGCTGATGGAGGTACCATACCTGACCCGAGTGAACTGCTCAATGAAGTAGAAGCAGCAGGCACCTATATACTTACAGTACTTGATGAGGCAACTGGCTGTGCCGCTACTGATGAGGTGATCATCACCAGCTCCAATGCCACGGTGGAGGTATTTGCAACAGCAAGTGCTGCTTCTTGTCTTGCATCTAATGGCGGCAGCATACAGGTAGATTCTCTCAGTGGGGGTACTGGCCCCTATTTATTTAGTTTGAATGGCCAAGCTTTTACCACCGATTCTACATTTCTTGGCTTAACTGCTGGCGCTTACGAACTCATCGCTGCGGACATCAACGGCTGCCAAGCAAGTGCTATGCTAAATGTTGACGCACCAAAAGAACTAATCGCCACGCTCAGTGCGAATGACGGCTCGCTAGAACCCCTAGTGAATTTAGGAGACTCCTTGCGCCTAAGAATAAGCCTTACCGACGAATCGGCTACTATAGATACTATCATTTGGAGTCCTGCCATCTCAGCTTGTGCCAACTGTGAGAATCCAGTCATTACGCCATTCATATCTAGCGAATACGCTGCTACCGTCATCACTACTGATGGCTGCTCAGCGACCGCTAGCATCAACATCTTTGTGGCAGAAAGTGATCGTATTTTCATCCCCAATGCCTTCTCGCCCAATGATGATGGCTTTAATGACGTCTTTTTCATTAATGCCGCCCCAGAGGTAATTGCCATCAAAGAAATGCAGATTATGGATCGCTGGGGTAATCAGGTATTTGAAGCCAGCGATGTGCCAGCTAATGATCCCTTTTATGGTTGGAATGGCTCGTTCCGAGGGCAGCGGATGCAGCCTGGGGTATTTGTGTATTATGTAGAGCTAGAATTAGCGGGTGGCATTAGTGTAGTGAAAGCTGGGGAGTTGAATTTATTATTTTAGAGTTTTTATAGGTATTCTTCGTTTATGCGATATTTCTCTACCTTAGAGAGTCACACGCAAAAACGATGAATACCCTATGCAAAAGTCAGCAGCACTACTTCTTTCGGTAGTACTGGGCTTCGCCTTTGTGGCCAGCCCTACGCCTACCGCCCCTAGCGAGAATATCCATTTAGCTTGTAATATTTCGGTATTCATTAATCCGCCCCCTCCTGCGAGGGTGTGCGCGCCAGGAGAAACTGTGAATCTATCTGCTGAAGTCTTCGGAAACTTGCTGGATGTGCAGTGGGAGCCTTCTTTCCTAGTATCCAACCCTACGGCTTTGAACACGACTGCGACAGTGAATGGAACGACTACCTTTACCGTGACGGCGCGGGGGGTGGATGATCAGAATTTGATTGTTAATGGTAGTTTTGAAGCAGGCAATACAGGCTTTACCAGTGACTATTCGTTGGCAGATGGTATAGGGAACCTTCCAGAAGCTGAGTATGCTGTTACGACAAATCCTAATTCAGTGCATAGTGATTTTGCTGCTTGTGGTGATCATACTAGTGGTGTAGGAAACATGTTAGTTGTTAATGGTGCAGAAGGTTCTAATATTCGAATATGGTGTCAAACTGTTTCTGTTACTCCTAATACGGATTATGCATTTAGTGCATGGGTAACAACCCTTGTCAATCGAGCGCCTGCCGAACTCCAATTTTCAGTTAACGGAGCACTACTAGGAAGCGTCTTTGTTGCCCCAATTTCATTGTGCAACTGGGTCAATTTTTTTCAAATCTGGAATCCAGGTGGCAATTCTAGTGCAGAGATTTGCATTGTCAATCAGAATGATGCAGGAGACGGCAACGACTTTGCCCTAGACGACCTTTTCTTCGCCGAAGTCTGCGAGTCCATCGATTTCGTCACCGTCGAAGTAGCCGACCTAAATCCCGAATTTATCCCTCCACCTGATTTATGCCAGTTCGATTTTCCCATAGACCTCAGCACGCTCCTGCTCCCATCCACCACCCCAGGCGGCACCTGGGCAGTAGATGGCTTTCCGAGCGCTGGCTTTCTCGATCCACTTGATTTTAGTATTGGCCCGCACGAAATTACCTATACCGTTGATGATCCGCCGTGCTCCGAAACTAGAACCCAAATCTTCAATATCACTCCTCCCCCACCCGCCACGTTTACCCCTAGCCCCGCTTTTATTTGCCCAAGTACACTGCCCATAGACTTAGTGACCTGGGTCGATCCAGGAGTAGCCTTGGATGGGATGTGGACCATCAACGGGCTTCCTGCAATTGTGTTTGATCCTGATCAGCTGGGGGTTGGGCAGCACCAGGTCACATATACCGTGGGTAATGATCCGTGCTTTGGAAATGATTTTAGGGTAGTAGAGATTTTTCCTCTACCCGATGCCTCTTGGAATCCACCCGCCGTACTCTGCTCCAATAGCAGTCCCATTATCTTAGACGATTTATTAACGCCTGATGCCTTGCCCGATGGCACCTGGACGATTGATGGTATTGTCAACGATATATTCGATCCCTCGCTATTGGGTAATGGCACTTACAGTGTGATCTATACTACTGGAACGATCGATTGCCCAAGTTCAGAGGAACATCCCATTACAGTAGCCAATGGTGCCAATTCAACTTGGCTATCGCCAGGTACGCTTTGCGCGGATGCAGATAGTATTGATTTGAATACCTTGCTTGGAAATGATGCTGCTACCGATGGAGATTGGTCGATTGATGGCGTAAGCACGGATATATTTAACCCAGCTAGCTTAGGCATCGGGATATATACGGTGCAATATCGGGTAGGAACACCTCCTTGTACTACTACTAATGCCCAGACTATTGAGGTCGTAGACGGCCCTGAAGCTAGCTGGATATCGCCAGATACGCTTTGTTTAAATGATAATACGGTTGCCCTTAATGCCTTACTTGGAAATAGTACTGCTTTCGGGGGAACTTGGCAGATCAATAGTACGGATAATGACTTATTTACGCCCTCCTTTTGGGGCATTGGCACCCACAATGTGACCTACACGGTGAGCCAAAATAACTGTAGCAATAGCGAGAGCCACCCCATTGTTGTCATCGACTCGATCAGTGCACAGTGGAATAATCCCTCTCCTATCTGCGCTGATGCTGCTTCTATTATCCTTGACGACTTGTTAAGCCCCACTGCGGATACCAGTGGCGTTTGGACTATAGCTGGGGATACCTCCACTGTTTTTAATACCGATAGTTTGGGAGCTGGCCAATATGTGGTGCGCTATGCAGTAGGTAATAATCGTTGCGCTGCGGAGCTTAGCGATACCATCGAGATCATAGCGATCCCCGATGTCAGCTGGGTACCGCCAAGCACGCTCTGCCTCAATAGCCCTTCGGTTGCCCTAAATAGTTTGTTGGAGTCTAGCGCCTCTACTACTGGTTCCTGGACTATCAATGGCATTGACACCAGTATTTTTCATCCCCAAGTGTGGGGGGTGGGTATACACGAAATTATTTATTCTGACACCAATCAAATTTGCCCCAATTCGTTGCTAGACACCATTATCGTCATTGATCAAACCAATGCCAACTGGACAGCGCCATCTAATTTATGCAGCGGCGATACTAGCTTTTCGCTCGACGACCTCCTCGATGCAGGCGCTACTCCCGGAGGTGTTTGGACGCTCAATGGGCAAACCGCTAGCTCGCTCAACCCTGCGGATTGGGCTGGACAAACCCTCAACGCCACCTACCGAGCAGGTGCCCTTGCGTGTGCCGATAGCTTAACGCAAACCATCACAGTAGGAACCAGTCCGACTGCTAATTTTAGCGTAAGCGAAACCCTACTATGCCTAGACGAGTCTACTATGGTGTCCTTTACAGGAATGGCTTCCGCCAATGCCGATTTGAGCTGGTCGGTGGATGGCTTGCCCAATCCCGCTAGCGATGCCCTATCGTTTGAGCTCAACTGGGCGACACCTGGCACCTATACTATTCAGCTACAAGTAACCGATGAGGGATGCGTATCGGAAGTGGTCACTCAAACGGTCGAAGTGGTAGCACCATTAGCGATTCCCCTCCCTATTTGTGGCAACGTAAGCACTTCTGGTTTACAATTCGATTGGGCAGCAATTCCGGGGGCGACGGACTATATCGTCAACGTCCTCACTGGGCAAACGGGCGTCCAATCGGGAACGAGCATTAGCTTTGAGAATATTGCACCCGACGAGACGGTGACAATTACCGTGGAAGCAGTAGGGCCGCCACCTTGTGGTAACAGCCTTAGTTTGCCTGTTAGTTGTACCAGTGCTGCCTGCACAGATTTAGCCGTTAGTTTTCCCGATCTAGCCCCCATTTGCCTATCGCCCACTACTGCCCCTATTGCGCTCAGTGCGTTGGTGGGTGGTGTCCCACAAATGGGTACTTGGTCGGGTTCAGGGATCAGTGATCCAAGTGGGGTTTTCGACCCTCAGTCGGCAGGAGTAGGAGTGCACGACATTACCTTCGTTTATCAAGTGGACAACTGTACCTACACAGGCATGCAGTCCATCACGATTCGCCCACAGCCCATCGCTACTTTTGCGCTTGACGCAAATACTATTTGCCAGAACGAGTCCGTCAATGTCACCTTTAATGGAATGGCTACCGCAATGGCCAACTACACCTGGAATTTTGACGGTGCTACTATTATTAGTGGAAGTGCAGCAGGCCCGTACGAGCTAAGTTGGACGACGCCAGGTAGTAAACTCATCAGTCTATTTATCGAGGATAATGGCTGCACGGCTGGCCCATTTTTGCAAACCGTCCAAGTGGATTCTTTACTAAGTACGCCCACCATCAACTGTACTACTACGGAGAATAGTATTATCTTTTTCTGGGAAGAAGTGGGGCAAGCTGCCAGCTATGCCGTGAATGTGCTGAGTGGACAAAGTGGGAGCTTCACTTCCGATACTAGCTATTTGGTGACTAGCCTGATGCCGCAAGAAAATGTAAGCATTGAGTTGACCATCAATAGTGCCAATAGTTGCCCTGATCTGGTGCTTACTCAGTCATGTATTGCGGAGAACTGCCCGAGTAATGTTCAAGTAGCGATTAGTCCTGTAGATCCTATCTGTCTGACGGCCAGCACGATGCCTCTTACCCTCAACTTTGAGCTCCTCGCCGGATTAGATACAGGCCGAGTAAGTTGGCAAGGATTAGGGCTAATCGACACTCTTCAGGGCATTTTTGACCCACAAGTGGCGGGTGTAGGTATACATCCCGTTCAAGTCACCTATCAGTTGGGCTTTTGCCAATATATTGCTAGTCAGTCGATCCAAGTTTTGCCTACTCCAAGTGCGAGCTTTGATGCTCCCGACTCCATTTGCGTAAGCGAAAATGCGGTGCTTACCTACACTGGTAATGCTGCCAATGATGCACAATTTAGCTGGGATTTTGGCGAAGCGACGGCTATTCCAGGAACGGGCGCCGGCCCACACACGCTGAGCTGGCCCAGCACTGGCCCCAAAACCATTGAACTTCAAGTCATAGCATCTGGCTGTGCAAGCGAGAGCTTCAGCCAGATGATTGTGGTACAAGATACCCTCACTCCCCCTACGATACAGTGCCAATCTGATTTTAATAGCATTACCTTCAGCTGGCCAGAGGTACCCTTTGCGGAAAGCTACCAAGTGGAGGTCACACAAGGCCCCAACGGAAGCTTTTTAGATGATACTACCTACCGGATCGAAGGCTTGCAAGCTGAAGAAACAGCTAGTATTCTACTTACCGTGGAGAGTGCGACTGCTTGTCCGGCCATTAGCACTACTGCCACCTGCTCTACTAATAATTGCCCTAGTATCGACTTAGCTATTGATAGCGTGCCCGTTCGCTGCTGGACGGGGCTACCTGATACCCTCTCGCTGACGGCGACCATTGATGGCGACATTTCTAATGGTGATTTAGTCTGGAGTGGCTTAGGGATCATTGATCCCATAAATGGTATTTGGGCCAGTGATGCTAGCATGATTGGGCAGTCCATTCCGATTACGCTGAGCTATACTGAATCGGGTTGCAGCTACAGTACCACCCGAAGTATTCGAGTCAACCCTACGCCTACGGCTGAATTCGAGCTGTTGGATTCCATTTGCATCACCGATACAGCTACTGTTATTTATACTGGTAATGCTAGCGCTTCGGCGCAGTTCGACTGGGACTTTGGTACGGCTTCCGCCAATCCGGGAGTGGGCGCGGGGCCACATGCTTTGACTTGGGTAACAAGCGGAGAACAGCTTGTGCAATTGAGCGTAACCGATGCTGGCTGCCAAAGTGCCCTTAATAGCCAAAGTATTCTGGTGCAGGATACGCTTATCCCTCCGGTTATTCAGTGCGAAGCTAATTTCAATAGTGTCACCTTTAGCTGGGCCACGGTACCCTTTGCGGAAAGCTACACCATTGTGGTAATCGAAGGGCCAGAAGGCATCTTCCTGAATGACAGCACCTACCAAATCCAAGGCTTGGCAGCTAATGCCTCGGCTAGCATTGAACTGTTTGTGGAGAGTAGTAATAGCTGTTCTGGAACTAGTGTGACGGCATCTTGCGCCACTAATTCGTGCCCTGCTATTGAATTGGCAATCGATAGCATCCCTGACTTATGCTGGACAGGTATGCCGGAAACCCTTGCGCTGACCGCTACCATTAGTGGCGATGTGTCTAATGGCGATTTAGTTTGGAGTGGTCAAGGTATTACTGATCCGGTAAGTGGTACTTGGCGTAGTGATGCTAGTATGATTGGGCAGTCCATACCAATTACGCTGACCTATACCGAATCAGTTTGTAGCTATACCGCCACCCGAAGTATTCGAGTCAACCCTACGCCTACTGCTTCATTTGAACTAGTGGATTCCATTTGTATCACTGATACGGCTACCCTAACCTACTCTGGTACCGCCAGCGATGCGGCGCAGTTCAGCTGGGACTTTGGTGCGGCTTCTGCTAATCCCGGAATAGGTATAGGGCCACACACCTTGAGTTGGACTGATGCAGCTACTACAACGATCCAATTGACGGTGGAAGAAAATGGCTGTTTGAGCTCGACTCAGTCCCAAACCATTTTGGCGCAAGCCCCACTGGACACCGTACAAATTAGCTGCGAAGCCGACTATACCAGTATAGTCTTCACTTGGCCCGCCTTAGCGAACGCGAGCGAATACGAAGTTATCGTGAGTGATGGCCTGAGTGGAACATTCACTAGCCCCACTAGCTACCAAGTATCAGGGCTAGTACCTGGTACAGCGGTAGGCATTGAAGTGATCGCTTTGAGCGAAAATAGCTGCCCCTCATCCAGCACGACCTTTAGCTGTAGCACGCTCGCCTGCCCTGATATTAGTCTAGCTATTTTGCCCATTGATACGGTTTGCTGGGATGGAATGAATGCTCCAGTTGACTTGGAAGCCAACATTATAGGAGATGTTAGTGCTGGACTACTTACTTGGAGTGGGCCTGGGATCCTCGATTCCACCACTGGACTTTGGCAGGCCAATGCTGGGCTGATTGGTGGCGAAGTGGACATCGTTTTGAGCTATCAGGAATCGGTTTGTGTTTACTCAGATACCTTGACGATCGCTATTTTTGAGCAGCCTACGGCTACTTTTGAGTTAGTGGATACCATTTGTATATCGGACGAAGCACTATTGGAATATATGGGTAATGCCTCTGCCACTGCTGTTTATGACTGGGATTTTGGAGGAGCTATAGCTGAGCCAGGTGTGGGGCAGGGGCCGCATACGCTGACTTGGGCGGCGGCTGGTATCTATACAATTGAATTGACGGTTAGTGAAAATAGCTGTGAAAGTGCTATTGAGCAACAGATTATAGAAGTGAGCCCTGCTGTAGCAGCTGTGGAAGCAAGTTGTTCCAGTACACTAACAGCCATTACCATCGAATGGCCAGCGGTGGAAGGAGCTACCGATTATACCATTGAAAGTATACCGCCAGCGGGTGGTCAGTGGCTATCAGATACCTCCTATGTTTTTGAAGATTTAGCCCCGAACACGGATCTATCCATCACTATTACGCCAGTAGCTGCCACCACCTGCCCCATCCCAAGTACCACCGTGGAATGTAGCACGCTCGACTGCCCATCAACCACGCTCGATTGGGCGGCGCCAGCTGTGCTCTGCTCAGGCGATACGTTTACGCTAAATGTTGATCTTAATACTACCTCAGCTGGTACCATCACCGTAGTATATACAGATGGGGCACAGAATTATACTTGGAATCCAGACGATCCAATTCTTTTTGAAGCATCTGCTACGACTACTTTTTCTGTTGTTTCTATAGAAGACGCGGCAGCACCTGTCTGTCCAATTAACCTACCTGCACCAATCACCGTAACGGTGAATGAGCCGGTCTTTGCAGGCCTACCCAACGCCCCAGCAGAAGTATGTAGTAGAACGGCTACCGTCTTAGACTTGTCAGACTCGTTGATGGATGCCGACCCCAATGGACACTGGCAAGATTTTTCTGATCCGCCAATCAATACTGGACTCAACACTACTAGTGGTCTTTTTGATACACAAAATACTATGCCTGGCAGCTACCAAATTGGGTACCTCCTGGCAGGCCCGGAAGCGTGTCCTTCTGACACCGCAATAGTAACTATCGTAATTCACCCCACCCCCATCGCAGATGCCGGCCCCGACCAGACGCTCGATTGCCTCGTCAATCAGGTGAGCTTGGGTGGGCCCAATACTAGCTCGGGACCTAGCATTCGATACGAGTGGTCGGCTTTGGGGGCAGCGATGCTTTCGGTTACTGACTTGGCCTTTACAGATGTAATACAGCCAGATCAGTTTGAATTGACAGTGATTGATGAAATAACAGGTTGTTCGGAGAGTGATCAAGTCGTGGTCGATTCGGATGTGGCGCTTATTGTTCCATTCCCCAGTGTGACGCCTATCAGTTGCTTTGAAGCTAATGATGGTCGCATCGTTATTGATTCTATCGTTGGAGGTACACCTCCTTATTCCGTGCGTATGAATGGCGAGCCTGTTTCGGGTAACTTCGTATTTGGGCCGCTGGTACCGGGACTGTACGACCTTCAGGTGAGTGATGCTGCGGGTTGCGAAGCAAGTGTACAATTTGAGCTGGAGCAACCCAATGAGCTGACGGTTACCCTAAATGCCAATCTAGAATTGGGTCAGGATGTGATCAAGCAAGGAGAACAAGTGCGCTTATCCATCGACTCTACTGTCCTTGCTCAAGCGATTGACACGGTGCTTTGGTCACCAGCTGATACGCTCCCATGTGGGGATTGTACCGAGCTATTGGTCACCCCACTCGAATCTACCACCTTCCGAGTAACCATACAGGATATCAACGGCTGTACTGCAAGCGACGCGCTGACGCTTTTTGTGCAAAAGAATCGCAATATCTTTATTCCCAATGCCTTCTCTCCCAATAATGATGGGGATAATGATGAACTCATCATCTTTGGAGGATCGGATGTGGCTAAGGTCAATTCCATGCGTATTTTTAATCGCTGGGGCGAGCAGGTCTTTAAGCAACTTAACTTCTTCCCGAATGATCCTGCTACGAGTTGGGATGGCACTTTTAGGGGGCAGGTGGTGAATGGTGGCGTGTATGTGTATATGGCGGAGGTGGAGCTGATCGATGGGGAGGTGGTGCTGCTGAAGGGGGATGTGACGGTGTTACGATAAAAAATCTGGCTTTTTTATCAAAAAATTGTGGAATTTGACGTTTTCTGCGTCTTTAAGCTGCGCAGCACCGCCGTCACCTCAATTTCCACCAACATATCAGGGTCGATCAACCCACTCACCTCCACCAAGGTGGAGGCTGGGCGAATGTTCTTAAAAAAGGCGCCATGTGCTCGCCCGATTTCTTCCCACAAGCTCGCATCCGTCACAAACATGCGCGTTCGCACTACTTGCTCCATGCTCGCCCCGGCTTCCTTCAGGGCCGCCTCGATGATTTCGAAGATGCAGTACGCCTGCGCATAAGCGTCTCCTTTACCTACTAATTGCCCATCGCGCATGGCCGTCGTGCCGGCTACTTCAATGATATTCCCTACCCGCACCGCACGGCTGTAGCCTACAATACTTTCCCATTTCGCCCCAGAAGAAATCAATTGTCGATCCATTGTATTAGAGTTGTTTAATAATTCCTTTTCTTTTTTGCTTTAATCAAATAATAGTTAAAAATGAACTGTTGCTTCAAGCAGTACGTTGCCTCCACTTCAAAAGCATGCTCTTCCAACATCGCTTGGTACTCTGCCAAATCATATTGGTGCGGATGCAAAACATCACCTGGCAAGAGCTGAAAAATGGCTTTCAATACTCCATAATTGTGTGCATCAATGGATAATAGCAATGTCCCTCCTGCTTTAGTCGCTTTCGCTAAATGCTGAAACGCCAATCGAATATCTGCCACATGATTAATGGCATTCAAACAAAAAACTATATCGAACGGATACTCCGCTTCAAACCCCTCCAATTTCGCCACCCGAAAATCCACGTTTGGATACCAAGCCCGCTCAAAATGCGCCAAATCTTGCTCATACATCTCAACAAGCGGATCGATCGCCACGACCTGATGCTCAGGAAAAATCGTAAAAATACCAGCTGGGCCGCAACCCGCATCTAGCACCCTTTGATTCATTACAGGAAAAAACTCCACCTGCTTTAGCACCCGCTGCCAATACGCTTTCTTACGCTCCAGATACTCCGCTACCGGCTGTCGCCTCAAGTACTGCTGCCACCACCTGCGCTCTGTCCATTGTGCTATTTGCCATCGCCAATTCATCCGTTAAAGATAAGTACACTATAATTTAGATAGATCAGAATAACAGCTCATGGATTACAAATCCATTAGGCGCGTGCTAGGTTTTCTTGTTTTATAAAACTTAGCCCGTGCTCAGCAGATTTGCAATCTGCGTGATAAAGATAAAAGCATGTTTGGTAATTATTCTTTAAACAAAGCATGTAAAGTGACCGTGTTCTGGATAAGATAAGAATGCTTATTTTGAATCAGCCCTTGCGTCGTAATCAATGTCAAAAAAGTTGCCTTTTTGGTTTTTGTAGCACTTGTAAATACACCCAACTTATTTCTTAACTGATCCGCATATTTCTTATCGACCTGAAATGGATGGATCGAAAATTTCATCTCACAAATATTAATCACATGATCTTTTCGATCAATCAACAGATCAATCTGCGCAGTATCATGGTGCCAAGAAGCAACAGAAGTCTGCACTCCACTGATACCCAAAGCACTTTTAATCTGAGCAATATGATGCAAACAAAGCATTTCAAAAGCATAGCCACTCCATGCATAGAAGGCTGGGCTATTGGTACTATTTAGCCAAAAGTGCTCATCATCTGGACTAGATGTCTGAATAAAATTCAAGTAAAACAAGGAGTAAGGATCGATCAATTGAAAGAGCTTGTCTTTCTCTTTTTTCCCAAAAGGCTGATAGGCCCGTACAAATGTGCTTTCCATCAATTCATTCAAGATGCGAGTCAGTCCTCCGCCTCCTGAAAAACCCGTTAGTTGTGCAATCTCGTTTCTCGTCAGTCCTTTTTTCTTTTTTGACAATACCTCAACCACCGCCACATGGCGCTCCGCTTGATTGAATAAAGAAGCATAAAGATTTTCATATTCATCTCGCAAAGGAGCACCCCGCATGAAGCAAAGCATATTAATAATTTGCATCGCACTATACCCTGGTTGCACTTGGTCTAGATAATAGGGAATTCCCCCCAGCACCATGTAAAGCAAACTAATCTGATAGCGATCAAAATGGATATGTTTATAGTTCAAAAAGGCCTCTGTCTCCGCTAGGGTAAAAGGTTCTAGCTTCATACGACCCGTAACCCGATTATGTAATCCACCCTTGTTATTGAGCAAGTTTTTGATCATCCAAGAAGCAGCCGAGCCGCATACTATAAGCAATACATCACGACGGGCGCTCGCCCAGCTGTTCCAAAAGAGCTCCAGGCCTGTTAGAAAATTCGAACGTGGTGTGTCCAACCAAGGTAGCTCATCCAAAAAAATGACTTTCTTCTCGTCCTGCCCCTTCGATTCCAGTAGCTGAGTAAGCTGCCGAAATGCCATGAGCCAATCCTTTGGAGGTTCCATCGCTTCAGGATCAGCGCCATACTGCAGTAAAGTAGCATAGAAATGGCTCAACTGAGCTGCTTTCCCTGCATTATTCAAGCCGGTCACTTCAAATGCAAATTCATTCACAAAAAACTCACGAACCAAGTACGTCTTCCCTACCCTTCGGCGACCATAAACCGCTATAAATTCCGATTTCGGCGAATGGAGATAATATTCCAACCTTTTAATTTCTTTCTGTCTTCCAATTAAATGTTCCATTAGCTATATTTGGCCACAACTATATAAAAATACACACTTTTAGCCAGCTATACACTTATAATTGGCTAAAAGTCTATTTTTAGACCCCTTTTAGCCAGCAATAGCATTTTCAATCGTTTCTAAACCAAACAGCACCCTTTCGAGTTTGTAAGTTATGTTATTCGCAGTCGGCACCAAGGTACGTTTAATCCACACCGGAGATGTGGGGGAAGTAGTAGAACTACTAGATAATGATATGCTACAAGTGCTACTTGACGATGACGATACCATCCCCGTATCCATTGATAATTTGGAGCGGGTGGAGGCAACGACTTCGGTAAAAGCCAAAATTGTGAAGGGCAAGCAGCCCAAGGTGCAGAAAGCACCGGAGCGCCCTCCGATTTACAGTCAATATGCCATTCTAAAAAGTAATGGAATTCAATTGGCTTTTGATCCAGTGCTTAAGCCGGATGCCTCCGCAGAAAAGTATATCGTGTATTTGCTCAATGATACCAAGCAGGATGTACTGTATCGCTTAAGCTGTTCGCTAGGTGGGGTGCTGCATTCTGATTTTAATGGAAAATTAGATGCCGTTTCTGCGCAGGAGGTGGGCGTTATGGCCTTTGATCACCTCAATGAATCACCTTCTTTTGATTTGCAATGCTGGCTCATTACCACCACGGGTACCGGCAGCAAGATGCACAAAACGGTGAAAGTCAAGCCTAAACAGTTCTTCAAATCGGTGAAGACTGCTCCAATTCTTAATAAACAAGTACACCTTTTCCGAGTCTTCGAAAAATTAGTAGGGCTGCACCAGCCCGCTAAAGAAGAAGATTTACGCACCTATACCAAGCGCAATGCGGCTCCCGTTTCCTGGAAAAAAGGCATGTTTGGCCAGTTGCCCCACGAAGTTCGGGAGCTAGCTGAGTTTAATCCAGAAATTGACTTGCACATTGAAAAGCTCAGACCGGATCACGCTGGATTGAATAATGCAGAAATCTTACGTACTCAACTCGCTGCTTTTGAGTCTTATTTAGCGAAAGCGATCCGATTAGGCGTGGAGCGGGTGTTCATTATTCATGGGGTGGGAGAAGGCAAGCTCAAGAATGCGATTGCTACGCGGCTCCTGCGCAATCCGGAGGTGATAACTTTTAAAAATGAGTACCACCCTCGCTATGGCTATGGTGCTACTGAGGTAGTTTTATAAGTTCTGTGTCCACGCAGCTAAAGATGCTGCTTTGAAATCTACGGTTATCTCCCCTGTCTTTATGGCCATCTCAATCTGTTCCAATTCTTCTAGTTTGGTAGTAATCCATACCGTTTTCATGCCTAAGCGATGGCCAAACTGAAGATCCGACAGGGAGTCTCCTACCATAATAGAACGCTCAAAATGAATCTGAGGAAAATCAGCTTGGGCTTGCAAGGCTAGGGCTGGGCGGGGCTTGCGACAGTGATCAGCTTTGGTTTTCAAATCTGGGCAATAGTAAATAGCATCGATACGCCCACCCGCTGCTTCAATCGAAGCACGCATACGTTCATGCACCTGCTCCAAGTCTGCTGCCGACATCATGCCTTTTCCTATGCCTTGTTGATTGGTTACCACAATAATGGTAGCAAACCATTTACTCAGTTGCGCCAAGGCTTCCAGATTACCAGCATAAAACTCAAACTCCTCCCACTGTTGAACATACGCCCCTGGCAAGCGCCGGTTGATCACGCCATCGCGGTCTAGAAAGAGTGTCCAGCTCTGATCTAAGGGAATCATAGCGCCGGTTTGAAAACGCGACGCTCTACTTCTTCACAGATAATATGCCCCAATAGCATGTGGCATTCTTGGATGCGGGGGGTATCAGAAGAAGGGATATTGAGGAGCCAATCGCACTGCTCTTTAAGTTTGCCACCGCTCGCACCAGTCATGGCAATTACCTTCATCCCACGATTTTTAGCATCTTCCGCAGCACGAAGCACATTTGGGGAATTGCCAGAGGTAGACATGGCGAAAAGCAGATCGCCAACTTGCCCCATCCCGCGCACCATCCGCGCATATACCTCATCGAAGCTGTAGTCATTGGCAACAGCCGTCAAGAACGACGTATTAACATGTAGTGCTTCTGCAAAAAGTGGCTCCCGATCAATATAAAACCGACCCGAAAACTCCCCTGCTAAATGCTGGGCATCAGCAGCACTACCGCCATTCCCACAAAAGAGTACCTTTCCTTTTTCGCGAAAGCACCCTACACAGGCTTGAATGATGGACTCTACTTGGTCGAGTAATAGTTCATCTTTAAGGATCGATTGCTTGATGGCAATGCTATTTTCAATGACTGATTGAATCTTGGAACGCATAGTAATTACTTTACAAAGTAAAAGAATTCTTATTTTTTGTTTGTCTTCTTGGTCCGTTGTGCCAGTTTTAGAATAGCTTGCACCATATTTTCCCAAGAAAATAGATGCTTCCGCTCGGCCACCGCCTGTACCATGCGCGCCGAGCGACCTGCTTCAAAGTAGTCTACTATCGCATCGGCAATGGCAGGTGCATCCACAGGCACTACATAGCCCGTTTGCTCGTGCAGTACAATCTCTGGCAATCCACCCACATGTGTCACCACCATAGGCTTCCCAAAATAGTAAGCAAGCTGGGAAATACCACTCTGCGTTGCAGATTTGTAGGGCTGCACAATCAAATCGGCTCCGCTAAAATAATATCGTACCGCTTCATGCGCAATAAACTCGGTACGCATAATGAGCTGATCTTCAATCTTCTGCTCCGCAATGATCTGCTCATAATACTCGCGATTACCGTAGTACTCCCCTGCTACAATAAGTTTTAGCTTCTTTTCGCGCAAGCGTTCATCCGCCATGGCGTTGAGCAGCAGATCGAGGCCTTTATATTCACGAATAAATCCAAAAAAGAGCAAGTATTGGTAGCTTGGGTCTAAGCCCAAATGTTGAAGTGCCTCACTTCGCTCCAATGGAGCGCCGTAATTATCGTAGATTGGATGCGGGCTGCATTCGATGGGTTTGCTTTTGCTAAATTGCCGGACATCAGCGCCTACTGCTTTGGACATTACCAAAAAACCATCCACTCCACCGGTGAAGTATTGGGTAAATTGTCGATCACCAATACGCTTTTCGTGTGGAATAATATTATCGGCTAAGCTAATCGTTTTGGTGTGCCCATTCATTCGCGCCAAGCGCAAAATAGTGCCCATACACGGCCCCATGAACGGTATCCAATAGCGGGCAATCACGAGATCGGGTCGCATTTTGCGTAAGCGTAAACCCACACGTAGCCAGTTCAACGGATTGATGGAATTGATTTGGGTATCTATCGATAAATCCTTAGGTGCTGGATCGTCAGTATATTGGGTTTTTCCTGGAAATAGCAGACTAGGATACTGAAGCTTAAAGCTGAATATAGTGACTTCATAGCCCGCCTCTTGCAAGGCACGAGCCAGCCGTTGGGAAGAAGAAGCAATACCGCCACGCAAAGGGTGGGCAGGGGAAAGAATCACAATTTTCTGCATAGTTAATTTCCAATACGCTTCTCCACCAAATAATTGTTACGATCAGGGGCGTTGCGCGAGACTAGCTCTGCCAAAAAGCCCGTGACAAACAGTTGAGTACCAATAATCAAGGTCAAAATACCAAAGTAAAAAAGTGGCCGATCGGCAATGCCGTACTCCTCATAGATCACTTTGGCAATGCTTAGATAAGTTAAAATAATAAAGCCCAACATGAAGAAAAAGAGGCCCCAAGTACCAAAAAAGTGCATAGGACGCTTCCCAAAACGGGAGATAAAAATAACAGACATCAAATCCAGCGGTCCGCGGATGAAGCGTTCGATACCAAACTTAGTGACGCCATATTTACGCTCTTGGTGCTGCACCACTTTCTCCCCAATATTTTTGAAGCCCGCAAATTTGGCCAATACTGGGATATAGCGGTGCATATCGCCATACACTTCAATGCTTTTGACGACTGATTTTTTATAAGCCTTTAGGCCACAGTTAAAATCGTGTAGCATAATGCCTGTCATTCGGCGAGCCGTCCAGTTAAAGAATTTGCTGGGCAAATTCTTCGTCAATATGGGATCGTAGCGCTTTTTCTTCCAGCCAGAGACCATATCGTAGCCGTCTTCTCGAATCATTTTCATGAGGCCGGGAATTTCATCGGGGCTATCTTGCAAGTCAGCATCCATCGTAATTACTACCTCTCCCTGCGCAGCTTGGAAAGCGGTATTGAGTGCGGGCGATTTTCCATAATTTCGCTGAAATTTGATGCCCTTTACATTCGGATTCTGTGCAACCAATCCCTCTATTACTGCCCATGAGCGATCCTTACTCCCATCATCCACCATTATTATTTCGTACGTATACCCCTCTGCTTCTACTACCCGGCGAATCCAAGCCTCCAACTCTGGAAGGGATTCTTCTTCATTCAATAAGGGTATGACTACCGATAAATCCATTCGATTAACGTTTATAGTTTTGGTTCCCCATTGTTTGGGATCGGCAAATTTACGGATTTTCTTCGATCGAAATAGAAGGCTACGCCCAATGCTAGTACAAACCCTCCGATCAGACTCCATGCAAAGCCGAAAAAAGCATCCTGAAAAGAAACGCCAAAATTATCCGACTGGATTTGTTCACTGAGCTGTTTTTTTACAGCATCGCCTAGGCTACTGTCGTATCGTTCCAGTGTAGCCTCCAGCAATCCCCGCTGCACCTCCACCATTGATGGGTCGATCGCATTGAACAGTAAGTAATAGAAAAGATAGTAAGCGGCATTAGCAATAACGAAAACGGTAAAGGCAGGCTTAAGGTAGGCTTTAAGATCAGCTGCTGGCTGGCGTTTGGCAAGTTGCTGGCACGCTAACACCATAAATGTGCCATAAACAAGTAAGCTACTCCAACTGACTCCCACATGTAGCATCAAGGGGCGGTCAATAACATAAAATAGCAGGAAATAAGCGATTACAGCTATTCCTGCTATTATTCCATATCGGATACCGGAATTTTGATACATATGATAAATTTCCGGCAAAGATACGCTATGTTATGCTACTTCTGGTGGGTTTTTCTTCATGATCGCAGCAACGATTAAAGAGATAAAAGCACCAAAACCTACAGAGTATAGCAGTCCGCTGGTGAACATGGCAGTAGCTGTAAAGTTTCCTTCCACTTGTTTCATTGCTTCATCTACTTGTGCTTCATCCAATCCCATGTCTAGATACATTTGCTCCATTTCTGCTACCATAGTAGCGGCAAAATCTGGCTCAATCATCGTGATGTACACATATTGGAAAATGGCGCTAAGGATACCCATGATAACAGCTGCCACTAGCCCTACTATAAAGGCACGGCCAAAGGAAATGTAGCCACCCAAATCACCATCGCGATGACCTCTGATAGCTACTACCAAAATAGAAACATATAATCCAATGGTAATGAACAAGTTAGCAATAACTAGGCCAAACCCACTAGAAGGTTTACTAATTCCAGTGATATTACCTACTAAGCCATAAACGACCATAATCAAGCCCCCTATTACGCCATAGCGTATGGCAGTCGGCCAAAAAGAAACTGTAGAAGGATCAACTCCCGAATTTGGATGATCTAATGTACTCATAGTTTAAATTTAAAGTTGGAAAAATCGGCATTAACAGGTGTAAAGTGTTAAGAAAACGTTACAAAACCAAGCTTTTTAGACAGAAACCAAGAAAACTCAGATGGAAGTAATACTATCATTCTTCTGCGAAATAGGCTTGGTTATTGTTGATTACGCCAAGTACTTTTCCTTTTAGGGGGTACCCAAAAAATGGAGAGTTCGCTGATTTGGAATGATTGGAGGCGGGAGTAAATTGCCAGTCCGTAGACGGATCGAACAGGGTGAGATTAGCAGGCGCTCCAACTGCCAGTTCGGGAATGGGAAGCTTAAAAATTTGACGAGGCCGGATGGCAAGTGTTTTTACCAATTGGGCAGGCTCCCAATTAAGTGTAGTGTTGACCACAGCGAACGCCGTCTGCAAACCCAGTGCTCCAAAATTAGCATAGGGAAACTCTAATTTTTTGGCCTCTTCGTCTTGTGGATGATGCATCGAGCTTACTAGATCAATTGTTCCATCCGCTAAAGCAGCAATTAATGCCTCTTGATCGGCTTGGCTGCGCAGTGGAGGCATTACTTTGTAATGGGTATCAAAATCAAGCAGTTGCTCGTCTGTAAAAGCTAGGTTGATAGCAGGTACAGCAGCCGTCAGCGCCAGGCCGTTTGCTTTAGCAGCACGAATAAGTTCGATGGATTTTGCACTAGAGACCGCTGCAAAATGCAGCTTAGAATCACAGTATTCCAGCAAATCGATGTCGCGTTGCACCGCTAGCGTCTCTGCTAAAGCAGGAATACCACGCATGCCTAAAGACGTACTCATCATCCCCTCGTGCATTTGCCCGTGGTGACTCAGCGTTTGGTCAATCGGCAAGTTGATCACTATTCCATCGAAGGACTTTACATATTGTAGAGCCCGCATCATCACCCCAGCATGCTGAACGGGGTGCTCCCCATCTGAAAAAGCGATAGCACCAGCATGATGCATATCGATCATCTCTGTGATTTCAGTGCCTTTACAATCCTTGGTGATAGCACCGATGGGGAAGAAATCTACTAGCTCGTGCGCAGTATTGCGCGTGATGTAGTGTACGGCCGTTTTGTGATCCGTTACCGGAAAATTATTGGGCTGGCAGCCTATAGCTGTAAAACCACCCGCTGCGGCTGCTTTGGCTACACTTTGGTGGTCTTCGCGATGCTCAAAACCAGGGTCTCCCGTTTGTACGCCCACATCCATCCATCCAATGGATGCACAAGCTCCTTTTACGTCTTTTTGGGGGATGCCCGCCACGGCAACGAGTCCCTTACCAATCTGCTCTATGCGACCATTCTTAATGAGAATATCTTGCGGAGTCGCCTCCTTGGCGAAAGCCACATCAATGATCATCACATTTTTAAGCAGAATGTCCATATGTTATCCTTCTTGATCACGCATGATGACCTCGCCGATCTGACTTACCTTCAGGTTCTTAGCGATGATTTTGCGTTCAGGGTTGATCACGTAAATCTCTGGTGTAATATCTACGTAGTACTTCCCATAGATGGCTCGGTTGGTAGGGTCGTAGACGCTCGGCCAAGTCATGCCCGTTTTGCGAACATAATCCTTCCATTCTTTATCATCCGTATCGATAGCAATGCCAAATACTTCCACACCTTTATTTTTCCACTCCTGATAGAAGCTTACCAACTTAGGGGTCTGCTCCATACAGTGCTCACAGGTCGGATTATACATATACACCACAATGTAAGGCGCTTTAATTTCATCGATAGAGCGCATCTGGCCATTTACATCAACCGCCTCTACATTTGGTGCCTTTTTACCAATGATACTCCCTGCCATTTCATTAGCCCGTAGCTGTAAGGCATACACTTCCGTAGAGTCAGACCAGAAAGCACGGTCGTAGGTGAAGTACTTTTGGATCATGTAGGTGTATACTGCCTCCGGATCCATCAGGGTCGTCTTAGTAGGCTCATAATTGAGCACGACATAGTTGACAAAAAACTTATAATACTCTGGGTAGTTTAGCGCTTTATCTGCTAGGAACGTAGCTGAAGCATTAATGGAGTCTGGATTCTGAGAGGTCAGCTCTTTGATATATTTTTCTAGCTTGTTGGCAATCACAGGGGTGTAGAGGAGGCGCTTATCGCTAAAATCTACATTATCCCACATTTCGGTGCGGTAGGAGTAGACTTGAGCTGCATTATCCAGCTCGCCATTTGGCAGGCGAATATCTCGCACTTCGGGGTTTTGCCCAGCAAATTTGAATTTGGTAAAAAAGGCATTAGGATGATCGTTGAAAAATCCGTCTAAATGCGCTTTTCGCTGGGCGAGTAGGGCTTCTTGCTGTTGCTTTACTTGCTGATATTCTGGCGTACCCTCTGCTAAGGACTGCAACTGCTGCCCAATTTGCTGAAACTGAGGCTGTAGCTGTGCTTCAAACTTTAGGTTGCTATACAATAGCTCATTGTCCAAGCTCCCATCAACCTCCATCGACCCTACTAAATCGTTGAGCTGAGTAGTCATCGTGAAGCTCTGATCGGCATCAATTAGCATTTGAACAGCGCTGTTATTAGGCATTAGCAAAAAGTAAAATCCTGGATTGTAAGGCTCTGCTCGTTGGAACGACATCTGCCCATTTGCTCCCACCATAGTGGAGTCTGCCTTGAAGCGTTGATCTGCAAAAAAGCCGATCAATATCGCCTCGCCACCAGCGGGAAGGCCATTTACATTAACTGTAATATTTGGATTTTCTAACTTTCGGTTTT
>JBCCRH010000041.1:0-21643 GCA_039208045.1 Bacteroidota bacterium | reverse complement strand
CCCCCAATATCCATAATTAAAAAGCGATCGGCTGTAAATTCTACCGCTTGCAGCACACCAAGGTGAATCAAGCGCGCTTCTTCGGTGCCCGAAATAAGTTGTATATCAATGCCTATCTCTTCGGCCCCGATTTTATCCGGCAGGTGGCCGAAGAGATAGGCATTGATATACAACTTATTTCGGGCACCGAAGAAGCGCGCTTGATTCACCTTGGTGTGCTGCAAGCGGTAGAATTTACAGCCGATCGCTTTTTAATTATGGATATTGGGGGCGGTAGTGTGGAGTTCATCATTGCAGATAAACAGGAAGTCTATTGGTCGCAAAGTTTTCCGATAGGAGTAGCGGTATTATTCAGAGCATTCCATCAAGAAGAACCTATTCCAGCGGAAGCAGTTACCAAATTAACCAACTACCTCAAAACTACCTTAGCACCCCTAAGTGGCGCATTAGCAGCACATCCAGCCCATGTATTAGTGGGCGCTTCAGGTACTTTCGATGTGTTGGAAAGTATTTTACCGGAAGTAGCACGATTCAGCAAATATGCTAGGGTGCCATTGGATGGATTTCCTGCGTTTTATCAGCAAATGTTGGGCGCAGGGCTGTCTGAGCGGCTAGCCATAGAAGGTATACCTCCTGCTAGAGCAGAAATGCTGGTAGTAGCGCTTGTCCTAATACACGTCGTGATAGAACTGGCTCAGGTTCAAGAACTTTGTGTTTCAGCCTATGCTATGAAAGAGGGAATGCTATATGAAATGATGCAGTCCTAAGCTTCATTCCCCATCTGATCTTCGCCATGTAGGCGATCAAATAAGTTATTTAAACGATACATTTCATCAAGCGTATCATCCATATACAGAGCAATGCTTGGAATGCGACGCACATGCTTACGAATACGCGTCGATAGCGACTGACGTAGGCGTACTACGTGCTCATCCAGTTCCAACATGACTGCTTGCTTATTCTCTGTATTATAAACGCTGAGGTATATTTTTGCAAGGCTAAAGTCGGGGGTTACTTTCACAGAAGTTACTGTGACGAGGGCCTCCGCCCCATATATATAGGATCCTTCTTGCTGAAGGACGATGCCAAAGTTGCGCTTGATTAACTCGGCGACTTGCTTTTGCCTTTTAGATTCCATACTTCTAGGATCTTTTCAAAAAGTTTAAGCCATATGTTCTCCTTTGAGTATCCTGGCTTGTAAGGTAGAAAGATACAAAACCCTTCTAAATGGTATACTACCACCAACAAACTTTTGCGGCGGTAGTTCCTTTTGCAGCAGAATTTTTGGGTTTAGTAACAGCCAAAGAATAAGTTCCGCATTTTGGCAAGGGGATTTTGCTCTAAGACAAGGCGAAAAACGCAGACGATGCCCAGCATCGGCGAGGCTTTTCAACGCAGTATTGGAGCAAAAGAGCCAGCCATAAATCGAGAAGTTATTCTTTGACTGTTACTCACTGCCTATTGAAGTTAAAGCTAGTACTGCTAAGTCCCTTAAGGGGAATATTGGATTTAAAATAGCGCCTTCCATTTCGGTAATACTCTAGCGAAATGCGGTCGCCAGGGCGGAAACGGGCTACTTGTTCCTGCAATTCGGGTACTGAATTGGTAGCAATGCCATTGATTTCTGTGATAACATCACCTTTCTTAATACCTGCTTTGTAAGCGCTACCATCAGGCGATACACTAGAGATAAATACGCCTTCTATAGAAGGCAGGCCAAGGTCTTCTGCAAGATTCGCATTGACATCTTGAATAACCACCCCAAGCACTGCCCGCTGCACCGAGCCATAGTCTTTCAAATCGCGCACCACCTTCGCTACCAAGTTGGCTGGAATAGCAAAAGAGTAGCCTTCATAACCTCCCGACTCACTAATGATTGCCGTGTTGATGCCGATCAACTCTCCATTTGTATTAATCAGCGCCCCGCCACTATTGCCAGGGTTGACCACCGCATCGGTCTGTATAAAGGACTCGATGGCATACGAGCCTTTTAAAATATTGATATTTCTAGCTTTTGCACTAACAATGCCGGCCGTAACGGTGGAAGTCAAATTGAATGGATTACCTACGGCAAGCACCCATTCGCCCACTTCCACATTGTCCGAATCACCAAAAGGAACGGGGCGAAGCCCGCCTGCTGATATTTTTAGAACCGCCAAATCAGTTGTTGGATCAGAGCCTACTAGCTGCGCTTCAAAGGTGCGCTTATCCTGTAGCGATACCTCAAAGGAAGAACCGTCTTCCACAACATGATGATTAGTGATGATATAGCCATTGCGAGACGTAATGACCCCAGAGCCAGAAGCTACGCGATAACCAGTAACACTAAGGGTGGTAATATTGACCACCGACTCTGTCGCCCCAGCAGAAACCGAGCGAAAATCGCTTTCAGCAGTAAAATTATTGGCCCACTGTCGAGGTTTGGTATTGACTAAGGTTTCCGTTTCGGAAGCTTGTTTTACTAATTGCGCGTTCGAAGCAAGGACAATTTCCTGCGTGGCGGGAGTCTCATCGAATTGCTTCATCAATGTAAAAGTGCAAACCGTACTAATAATCGCCACTAGGGCATTGATAAGAATGTGTCTCATGATATGGACTTTTGTAAGTTCTTTTAAAAACAGTTGCTATTGGCTTGGGGTTGCACCAACAATGATCTCGGCAGCCAGACAGTGGTCGGGTATTCCGAAGGCATCGATATAAGCCTGTGCATTTTTGCGCACCTTCCCACACCATTCATCTACGATACGAACTATAGCCTTGGATTTCGCAGGCGTCAAATATTCATTTTCAAAAAACCAGCCTTTGTTTTTTTCGATGGTGCTTAGCGCGAATAACTGGTATAACTCCTGCAACGCCGTTTTGACGGCAGAATCGTCACATTTTTCGACTACTTTAACAAATTCATCGAGGATTAGCCGCTCTACGAATGCTTCGGCTAGGCTCAGCATATGGGTTTGACATTTCAAAAACGCCTCATAGCTACTGCTACCATTTCGTATATGCCGCTGCATGCGGTTGGCAAGGCTATGTAAGGTACGCTTTTCGCGAAAGCGAAATGCTGCTTGATGAAACTCGGTACTCAGTAGATGTTGCCTGTCGGTATTGCGGATTGCAAACGGATTAAGCTCCGTAAATGCAGTACTTACTCGATCGCCCAGGTACCTCAGCACTGCCATATTCCCTTCTTCGTGGAATTCCTTTCGGAAATCAGAAAGTACGCCCCTCGCTACCAACTGCATCAGTACCGTATTATCTCCTTCAAAAGTGGTAAAGACATCAGTATCCGCCTTGAGCGCCGCAAAGCGATTTTCTGCCAAATAACCCTTGCCGCCGCATGCTTCACGGCATTCCTGTAGCACCTCAGTGGTAAACCAGGTGCTATACGACTTAAGCCCTGCGGCCAAGGTTTCGATTTCACGCATATCCTCCTCAGTACGCTCTACATACCGTTTGGTGAGGTAGGTAAGGGCAAAGTCTAGTGCATAGGCTTTCGCCAAATGGGGCATTAAGCGGCGTTGGTGGCTGGGATAGTCGAGCAAAAGGGTTTCTTGTGCCTGGGGATTGGGCGCAAATTGCCGCCGCTTGAGGCCATACCCAATGGCGATGGCCAAGCCCGATTTTGCAGCACTCAATCCGGCACGAGGCACACAAACACGCCCGCCAACCAGCGTACCCAGCATTGTAAAAAACCGCTTAGATGGATTTTCGATAGGGCTCGTATACTGCCCTTGCTCATCCACATCGCCAAAGCGATTGAGGAGGTTTTGGCGAGGTACTTTTACTTGGTTAAACCAAATACGGCCATTATCCACGCCATTTAGCCCCAGCTTATACCCACAGTCTTCCACTGTAATGCCGGGGAGGAGTTGGTACTGCTCATCGCGCAAGGGCACGAGCACGGCATGCACGCCGTGATTTTTCCCATCCACCAACAATTGTACAAAAACAGTAGCCATTCGGCCGTGCATCGCATTGCCGATGTACTCTTTACCAGCAGCTCGATTTGGAGAATGCACAATGAAACTATCGGTATTGGGATCGTACGTAGCAGTAGTTTCCAGCTCTCGCACATTAGAGCCATGTCCAGTTTCGGTCATAGCAAAGCAGCCGGGTAATTTCATTTTACCAACAGCATCAAGGTATAGATCGTGGTGGTATTTGGTGCCTAAGGCATGGATACTGCCCCCGAACAAGCCAAACTGCACGCCAAATTTAATGGCTAAGCTAAGGTCGTGATAGCCTAAGGTCTCAAAAACAGCTGCATAAACGCCCATATCATTCTTACCGCCATACTCTTCTGGGTAAGAGATAGCGCCTAAGCCCTGGGCAGCCAATAGTTGACACCATTCCAGCACTTGCTCTCGGTAAGCTTCCTTATGCGGCAAAGTCTTGTATTGAAAAACAGGATCACTTAAAAGGGCTTTTACCCGCGTCCGAGCATCGCCGTAATCGTCATCCAGCAAAGCCGCCATTTTACTACTATCAAAGCTCTCCTGGAGCTGCTTTTCCTTTGGTGTAGTATCAGGGAAAAGGCGGTGGTAGGTATCTAGGCTCACGAGCACCAACTGATTCTCCAACGCTTCCAGCTCTGCCCGAATAGGCGCTGCCGCCCAGTTAATCACACAATTATGATGCTCTACATCTTGTGCTGCCTTTTTGGCCATCATCAGCCCTAAATCCACTAAGGAACCATGCGCCCCCCCAAAGTCAGCAATAGATTGCTGCATCTGCAACTCCCAATATTTGCTCAGTTGGCGGGTTGGCCGTTGCTTTGGATTTGTCCAATGGAGCAATACCTCGCGATCTTCATCTGTTAGGAAACTAAGCTTGTATCCCTTCGCTTTCAACGCTCGAACTTCAGAGGGCGATAATACCTGATCAGACCAAGCCGCATACAGCAATGGAATCAGACTTTGAATGGCAGGCGAGTAAGTAAATCGAATTGGAGGATTGGTACTCATTAGATGCTGTTTTTTTTGTGTTAGGGCCTAGTGGACGTATAAAGTAACAACAAAACAGAATCCAAGCAAATTCAGTTTGGCGAATTTGCTATAAAACGGTCATTTAGCATACGCATAGTCGAGGTGAAAGAAAAAGACCGCTTGCATCGCAAACGGTCTTTTTATAAACATGAGAAAACCACTTAGAGGATTGAAAAATTAAAAGGAAAGTTCTTACAACTCGTCATCATCAATGAGGTACAATTGGTAGCGCTCGATGACGTCGACTAGTTTTTTACCGTACTTCTTATCGGTAGAGTATCCGGTTTTTTGGATGCCTTTGGCCCACTTTTCGTAGTTGAGTCCTTGCTGGAATAATGCGGGAAACTCTTGCTTGAGCAGGGCGCTGTGCGAGCGCCAGTTTTCCCAAGCACTCTCATAGTATTGGCCTGATAAGGGCGTGCCAAAGTGATTGTTAGACTGTTGAGCAGCAGCTGAGGTGCCTGCATTACTTTCCAGTATGCCCTGCGCCATTTTGATGCTTGCTGGAATACCAAACTTAGCCATTTCCACTTGCGCCACTTTCCTGAAGCGCTTGATATAGGCGCGTACTTCGTCATCATCTAGCTGCGAGACAGCCATAGCGGGGCTGCTAGAACTACGGAAATTAACGGTTTGCGCCATATTCATCTGGTCGGTATTACGGCTGGTATTGCGGGCTTCCTCTTCTCCGTCTACACCCGCCATGGCAGGTGCTTTCATATTGATGGAGAACTGAATATCTTTTTGCGTCAATACAAAGATAGCGAGTGCGGCAACCCCTAGCTTCAACCAAGGCATGCGCATTTCTGCAAAAGCACCAGCTGTAAGGCGATGAAAGTGATACTTAAGGGCTACCCAAATCTTGCTAATTCCGAGCAGAAACCGATCGAGTAAGATCGTGAGCTGGAAATGGGGTACCGCTTGATACGACTGGCCGTCTTGTAGGTCTTTTCGCTTTTGAAACAAACCAGACTTCCGCGAAGTCTTCGATTTGGGGTGCAACTTATTGGGTGAATTTGTACGCATTACTAAAGCATTTTAAAACCATTTTGTATCTTACAAATTGAAAGTAAATGATTTTGTGGTATAGGAATCTTTTGTTGAAACAAATTTAAAACAAAAAGTTTTATTCAGCAAGAGATTTTAAAACTTTTTTGTTTTAATTCTATGGCAGATTTTTCACAGAATATGGTCAATCGCCGCTTTTTTAAGGTCTACGAAGCCTTAGAAAAATACGGCTTAATTAAAGGTAAGTCCGACATTGCCAAGCGTTTAGGTACCTACAACCATGTTATCAATAGCATCCTCAAAGGGCAACGAAACATTACGGTTGACCAGCTCACCCTTTTGTTTGAATATTTTAGTGTAAACGCCAACTACGTCTTTGGGATTAGCGACGATATGTTTCTAAAAGCACCTGATGGGGCAGCTGAAATACCCACGCACTTCCTGAGCGCCCAGGCATTTGGCCCCCGAGCCAACATCACCTTAGTGCCAGATCGAGCCTTGGCTGGCTACGCACTAGAGCATCAGTCTAACGACTTTTTTGAAGGCCTACAAAAATTTTCCCTACCCAATTTAGAGGGGTCGCTGGTAGCCTTTGAAATTAGCGGGGACAGTATGACTCCGACCATTACGAATGGAGATATTGTGGTGTGTGAACCTATGGAATCTGATACTCCTCTCCGAGATAATCAAGTGTATGTGATTGTAACGGACGTGGTAGTGGCTAAGCGCATACAGCAAATTCGAGAGGATAATCAAGTCACCAAGCTACAGCTGATCTCTGATAATGATACGGTTTATAAGCCCTACGATGTAGAGTTGGAAGAGATTCGTCAGATACTGAAGGTGAAGTGTCGCCTAACTTCTTATGCTATAGTGTAGCGCGTATGAAAGTAACTTTTTTCGCGCTGACTGTCTTCTTCCTAGTCAGCTGTCAGACGACTAAAAAGGTAGAACCTGCTCCGCCCTATTTAGATGGTATCCTATTTGATCCCAAGTTGGATGCGGATACTTTTGCCCTTTGTGATGGGGATGAGTTTACGATTCAATATTTCAATAACAGCAAGGGCTTAGAGTATGAAGGGGGCAAACCGGCTATAGTTGAAGCTTTTGAAAAAAATTATGTCCTGCCAAAAGGCCGTACTAACTCCGGCTTGATCCGCATCCGCTTTGTCGTGAATTGTAAAGGGGAAGCGGGGCGATTTCGCCTGATCGGTATGGATGAGGCTTATCAGGAGCAAGCGTTCCCTAAGGAGATTACCGATCAACTACTCTCGATTACTAAAAGCCTAAAAGGCTGGCAACCAAAGGTATTGAGGGGGCAAACACGAGATTATTATCAGTATTTGATTTTTAAGATCAAAAATGGAGCCATCATAAAAATCCTGCCATGAGAAGTATGCTTTATCTGATCTTTTTGTTGCCTGTGCTGGGCTACAGCCAACCGAATTGTAATGTTTTTCTTTGGGAAGGCGATACCCTCAAATATAAAGCTTGTCAGTTTGCAGAAGAGCATGCGCGGGACTACTACCAGTTTGATATGCGGCAAGTAAAACTATGGGAAGAAGCTATCGCCATATGCCCCCGCTTTGCCTTTCCTTATCGCGAAATAGCAGCTCCTTACGTGAAGAGTGGCAACTTTATCGAATGGAAAAAGTATATCGATAAAGCCGTAGAGTTAGCTCCGATGGACTACCTGAGTGTTAGAGCTTCACTGCGGTATAAATTTTTTGCAGACTACCAGGGAACCCTAGCAGATATTGCTTTACTAGAAGAACTGATGCAAGGCAACGATATTGGCCCCACTTCCAATGGCACCTATCATTTGAATACCGTAAAAGGATTGTGCCTGAAAGCATTGGGCGAACCGGAACAGGCGATTGAGGTGATGGAAAGGCAACTTAATAAAGAGAATCACTTTATTAGCGTTTACGATTATTTGCATTTGGGGGTGCTTTACCTGGAAGAGGGAGCTGCGGATAAAGCCATAGAACTACTTTTGAAGCAGGAAGCGGAGAATGATCTTGCAGAAAACCGCTATTATATTGCCTTAGCGTATCAACAGCTGAATAAGGAGGAAGCTTACCGCGAAAACATCCAGAAAGCGCTCGACCTGTATCAAGCAGGAGATCGGATGAAAGACTCCTATAATGAATTATTTGATCAAATCTACCTGACCGATATCGAACGAGAAATGGAGCGTATAAAATAGGCCATTAGTCTCCTTTTTTAGTTTCCTGATACTCCAAGAGCAGGCCATACAACCTAAAGACATCTTCGAAGGTATTGTACATCGGGGCCGGAGCTAACCGAATGACGTTGGGTTCTCGCCAATCACAGATCACACCATTCACCGTTAAGAAAGCAAAAAGCTCTCGGCCATAGGCTTGGGTGAGGATAGAGAGTTGACAACCTCGGTCTTTGGGAGTACTCGGGGTAATAATTTTGTAGTGCTCCTGCTCTTTATTCAACTGCCCAATTAAGAACTCCAAGTAGCCAGTCAACAGCTCACTTTTTTGCCGCAAGGCGTCCATTCCTACCTCATTAAATAAGTCAAGGCTCACTTTATGTGCTGCAAAGCTGAAGATCGGGACATTGCTTAATTGCCAACCCGCTGCCCCTTTCATTGGGATGAAGCCTTTTTGCATTTGAAAACGAGCGTCCTCATCGTGGCCCCACCAGCCTGCCAGTCTGGGTAGTTCGGGGCGGTCGGCATGGCGCTCGTGGACAAAGGCACCGCTGGGGCCTCCGGGGCCAGCATTGAGATATTTGTAAGAACACCAAACAGCAAAGTCGACTCCCCATCTGTTTAATTCCAAGGGGACATTGCCAGCAGCATGGGCTAGGTCAAAGCCAACGTGAGCGCCCACTTCATGGCCCGCTTTGGTAATCGTTCGAAGGTCAAAAAATTGGCCCGTATAGTAGTTAACTCCACCAAAAAGCACCAGCGCAATCGAATCGCTATGCGCTTGAATGGTCTGCACAATATCCTCTGTGTGAATAGTATCTTCTCCTTTTCTCGGCGTCACTTCCACAATAGCTTGCTCGGGATCAAAGCCATGCAGTTTGACTTGACTTTCTACTGCATATTGATCGGAAGGGAAGGCTCCTGCCTCCATCACAATCTTAAAGCGATCAGCGGTAGGTTGGTAAAAACTGATCATCATTAGGTGCAGATTTACCGTAAGGGTATTCATCACGACTACTTCCTGCTCTTTTGCACCTACTAGCTTAGCCACTTGTGGCATTAGGAACTTATGGTAATAGACCCAAGGCTGCGCCCCTCTGAAGTGGCCCTCTACACCGTATTGTTGCCAGTGCTCTAGCTCCTTTTGCAAGGCAATATCTACGCCCTTTGGCTGCAAGCCCAGGGAATTTCCACAAAAATAGAGGCAGTCATGCTCCTGATGTTTCGGAAAATAATAATGTTCACGAAGATGTTTTAATGGGTCTTGCTCATCGAGCAGACGTGCAAAGCTCAGGCTCGCTTCATAGTGCATAGGTTACGCTGCGGTTTAAATGATTGATATTAGGCTTTCAGCTACCACTCTGTATGGAAAATACCCTCTTGGTCGTTTCTTTCGTAAGTATGAGATCCGAAGTAATCACGCTGTGCTTGTACTACATTCAGTGGCAGGTGAGCACTTCGGTAAGCATCGAAATAGTGTAAAGCAGAAGAGAAGGCTAAAATAGGAATATCCAGAGAGGCCGCTACTTTCTGCACCGTCTGTATGGACACCCGAGTTTGCACCATGTCTTCTTGCAGGCTTGGGGCAAGCACTAAATTCGCAAGCGAAGGATGCGCAGCATAAGCGGCGCGGATGTCTTCTAGCAAGTCGGCCCGAATAATACAACCACCCCGCCAGATGCGCGCAATAGCGGTAAGGTCTAGCTCGAAACCATACTCTTTGGAAGCGTCGCGCAATAAACTTAAGCCCTGCGCATAAGCCGCCACAAAAGAAAAATATAAGGCCCCCTCCACTTCACGGGCAAATATTTCTGGCTCTACTACCTGCCCAGAGGTCAGGCGAGGATAAACCTCCATGGCAGCTACCCGTTCCGCCTTCAATGCTGAAATACCACGCATAGTGACAGCCGCATCGATAGTTGGTACCGGGATGCCTAAATCCATGGCGTTTTGGGAAGTCCATTTCCCAGTGCCTTTTTGTTTGGCTTTATCCAATATCTTATCAATTAGCCAGCCTTCTCCTTGGTCATCGGCTTTCGCCAAAATGTCGGCAGTAATTTCGATTAAAAAAGAGCTGAGGCGCCCTTCATTCCACAAGCTAAATAATTCGGCCATTTGTGGGTTGGTAAACCCTCCAGCCGTTTTGAGTAAGTCATAAGCTTCTGCAATTAATTGCATCAAGGCATATTCGATGCCATTGTGTACCATTTTTACATAATGCCCAGCGGCACCTTTCCCCACCCAAGTTACACAAGGTTCCCCCTGCACTTTTGCGGCAGCAGCCTCAAATTCCTTCTGCACAAGGGCGTAAGCCTCCTTTGCTCCACCAGGCATAATGCTTGGCCCACGGCGCGCGCCTTCTGCACCACCAGACACCCCAGTACCCAGAAAGTGGATGTCCTTTTCCGCCAGGTAGTCCACTCTTCGTTGCGTATCTTCAAAGAAGGAATTCCCGCCATCTATGATCAAATCGCCTTTGTCCAAATGCGGTAGCAAGCTTTCAATCACAGCATCCACTATTTTACCCGCAGGGACGAGCAACATAATCTTCCGTGGAGTTTTGAGTCTTGCGACAAAATCTGCCGTATCTGTCGTGCCAGCAATGCGCTTACTGCCACCTTCTTGCTCTAGCGACTGCGCTTTTTCTGCATCGCGATCAAGGCCAATCACCGAAAAGCCACTATCGGCTATATTGAGCAAAAAATTGCGGCCCATCACACCAAGGCCAATCATACCGAAATCAAAAGTAGGGTTCATGTGGGAAGTATTATTTTATAGTTTAGGGGTTTTGGGGTTTGAGTGTTTAAGGGTTATGGGTTACGAGTTTTGGGTTGCGGATTACGGGTTTTGGGTTACGGATTGCGGGTTACGGGTCTTGGATGATGGATTATGAGGTTTGATTTAGAGCAGGTAACTTAAGTAAAACTCGTCCCCCGTCCCCCGTCCCCCGTCCTCCCTCCATCCTCCGTCCCCCCTCACTCCTCCATCCTCCCCCTTCCCCCCTCCAACTCCTTCACCTTGCTCAGGCGGCGGTTGTGTCGTTCTTCGCCGGTGTATTGGGCGGCTACGAATGCGTGAACCAGTACTTTGGCTAGTTCTTCGCCGATGACTCTTCCGCCGAGGCAGAGGATATTCATAGCGTCGTGTTCTACGCCTTGGGCAGCGGAGTAGGCTTCAGTGATGAGTGCTGCTCGTATGCCTGCAATTTTGTTGGCAGCGATGGAGGCGCCGACGCCGCTTCCGCAAATGGCAATGCCTTTGTCTACGGTATTAGCAGCTACGGCTTTCGCCAATGGAACTACAAAATCGGGATAGTCGTCTGAAGCATCGTATTGGTGGGCACCAAAATCAGTGATGTCGTGGCCCGCTTGTTGCAACAGGGCACTCATTTTTTGCTTTAGTTCAAACCCTCCGTGGTCAGCGGCTATTCCGATTTTCATAATTTATGGTATAAAACTTTATTCATTTTAGGACACTTGTATTAACAGTACTACATTACATCCAGTTTTTGTCTGTAAACTAAAATCCACTTCATGGAACCCTTAATACTCGTCATCTTTGGAGCATCGGGCGATTTGGCCAAGCGAAAGCTCATCCCTGCCGTTTATCAATTGTACAAAGGGCAGTTCTTGCCCGATTGCTTTGCGGTATTAGGCGTCAGCCGAACCAAATATTCAGATGAATCCTTCCGGTCATTTATTTTCGAAAATAATGAACATCTAGAGCACGGCAGCATCTCTGCGGAAGATCAACAAAAATTTGCAGAAAAACTATTCTATTTACCAATTAGCACCAAAGAGCAAGCAGATTATGGTAAAGTGAAGGAGCGCCTAAAGGAGTTGGATGCTCAATGCCATACGCAGGGGAATTATATGTTTTATCTTTCCACTCCTCCTTCTTTATATCAAATTATCCCTGCGAGCTTAGCATACCACGGCTTGAATGACGAATCAGATGGATGGAAGCGACTCGTGGTGGAGAAGCCATTTGGCTACGACCAACAATCAGCTACTGAGCTGAACAATGGTTTACAGGCACATTTTGATGAAGATCAGATTTATCGTATTGATCACTATCTAGGAAAAGAGACGGTGCAAAATTTATTAGTTACCCGCTTTGCCAACGGTATTTTTGAGCCACTTTGGAATCGAAACTATATAGAAAAAGTAGAAATCACATCTGCTGAATCTATTGGGGTAGGATCGCGTGGTGGTTATTACGATACTTCTGGTGCACTTAGAGATATGTTTCAAAACCATTTGTTGCAGGTGGTCGCACATGTAGCAATGGAGCCGCCCACCAAGGCAGATGCGGAGTCTATCCGCAATGAAAAGCTGAAACTTTTCCGCTCTATTCGCCCCATCACAGAAGCGGAAGTGGGAGAATATGTCATTCGAGGGCAATACATTGGCTCTACAATGAGTGGTGAGGAAGTAATTGGTTACAGAGAGGCGGAAGGAGTGCCCGAAAATTCAAAGACGGAGACCTACGTTGCAGTAAAGTTCTTTATTGACAATTGGCGTTGGGCAGATGTGCCATTTTTTGTGCGAACGGGCAAGTGTTTGCCGACTAAAGTGACCGAAGTGGTGGTTCATTTTAAGGCGCCTCCACACGGCCTTTTTAGAGAAGAAGAAGAGTTTGATGCTAACAATAATAAGCTCATTATACGCATTCAACCGCAGGAGGGCTTGGTGCTTAATTTTGGTATGAAAATACCGGGGCAAGGCTTCCGAGTGAAAGATGTCAATATGGATTTTCACTATTCTGACCTTGTAGATACCTACGTGCCGGAGGCCTACGAGCGCCTACTATTGGATGGGATGCGAGGGGATGCTACCCTGTATGCGCGTGGCGACTCTGTTGAGGCAGCATGGGCATTTGTGGATCCCATTATCGAGGCCTGGAAAAAAGATGATACTATCAAGTTATTTGGCTATCCAGCAGGTACTTGGGGGCCTGTAGAGGCGGATGTATTAATGGGAGAGGAATGGCATAACCCATGCTCGAAATTAACGGAGGATACGAATTTCTGTGAACTGTAAGATTTAACGACTATGTCAACATCATTTCAAGTGCATACTTCTAAAGACAAGGAGCAGCTTGCTCAAGATTTTGCTCGATACTTTGCCGATTGGGCCAACCAACAAACTAAACTGGCAAGCGTAGCGCTTTCAGGAGGGAGTACGCCCAAGCGTTTTTTTGAAATCTTAGCAACTGACTATCGCGATAAAATCGATTGGTCTTCCCTGCTCTTTTTTTGGGGGGATGATCGCTGTGTGCCGCCAGACCACGAGGAGAGTAACTACAAAATGGCTAATGATCTATTTTTGAAGCAAGTAGGGGTGCCCGTCTCTAATATCTTTCGAGTGCGTGGCGAAGATGATCCTGCTGCGGAAGCCATTCGCTACAGCGAAATCATTGAACAAACCCTGCCTACCGAAAATGGCTTACCGGTATTTGACTTCATGCTGCAAGGCATGGGGGATGATGGGCATACAGCCTCTATTTTTCCCGATCAGATGGAGCTTTTAACTAATCCAGCAACTTGTGCAGTAGCTACGCATCCGGTAAGTGGCCAAAAGCGGGTGACGCTGACTGGGCCAGTGATTAATAATGCAAAACTAATTGTGTTTTTGGTGGCCGGGGAAAACAAAGCAGCTAAGGTAGCTTCAGTACTACAAAAGGATGCAGAGAGTGAAGCCTATCCAGCCACACACATCCAAGCTAATAATGGCGAGCTATTGTGGTACCTTGATCAGGGAGCCGCACAATTAGCCTAGCACGCGCCCAGCGGATTTGTAATCCCCTGTAGGGTATTTAAAATGTATTTACTAGTGAGATTGGTAGGTAGCGTTGAAATTATGTATCTTTTGGAGTAAATCACGTCAAAAGACTATCTCGCAAAGTAAATATAAAGACTATCATGAAGAGACTACTGTTACCTATAACTAGGTTGGCGTTACTGGCTATCGCTGTTTTATTAATTTCAGATTGCTCTAGGAATCCAGTGACTGGTAAGAGAGAGCTCATGCTTCTTTCCGAGAGCCAAGAGAAAGCGCTAGGCTTGGAATCTGATCCCGGTATCATCGCCAGTTATGGCTTATATCAGGATGATAAGATACAGAACTTTATTCAGCAGAAGGGCCAGCAGATGGGAAAGATTTCCCACCGCCCTGATTTGGATTATAAATTCCGCGTGTTGGATTCTCCGGTTGTCAATGCCTTTGCTGTGCCTGGTGGCTTTGTCTATTTTACCAGAGGAATTTTAGCGCATTTCAACAATGAAGCAGAGTTTGCAGGAGTGCTGGGGCACGAAATTGGTCATATTACCGCTCGGCACTCAGCTAGCCAGTATAGTAAGCAGATGTTAGCGCAGTCTGCCCTAGTGATGGGCGTGGCAGTGTCTAGTGATTTTAGAGAATATGCCGGTTTAGCCTCTCAAGGCTTAGGCCTTTTATTCTTAAAATTTGGTCGAGATGATGAGACGCAGTCAGATCGTTTAGGGGTAGAGTACTCTACACAAATTGGATATGATGCGCGCGAAATGGCGGACTTTTTTAATACCCTGAAGCGCCTAAGTGGCGGAGGGGGGCAACAGCTACCCAGCTTCCTATCTACCCACCCCGATCCAGGCGATCGCTACAATAAAGTAAAGCAAGAAGCCATCAGATGGCAGAAGGCCTACAAAGGGCAACAGCTAAATGTAAATCGCGATAGTTACCTACAGCTAATCGACGGTTTAACCTATGGGGAAGATCCACGCCAAGGATATGTGGAGGGCAACACCTTCTATCATCCAGACCTGAAATTCTCCTTTCCCGTGCCCGCCAATTGGCAAACCGTGAATAGCGCTTCGCAGGTACAGATTGCAGAAAAAGATGGGCGTGCTGTGATGATCTTTACCCTGGGCCAGGGCAATTCCCCTGCTGAAGCAGCGAACCAAATGCTACAGCAATATCAATTGCGGTCATTGAGCCAGCGCCAAACTACCATAAATGGATTTCCTGCGGTGATTATGGATGCAGCGCCTCAGCCACAGCAGCAACAACAACAACAGCAGCAACAGGATATTCGCATCTTATCTTACTTTATTCAGTACGGACAGAATATCTATACTTTCTTGGGAGTATCTGAGACGAAGGATTACAACTACTTTACACCTATTTTTGAAGGTACCATGCGCAATTTTAATAAACTATCCGACCCTTCAAAAATTAACGTACAGCCAGAGCGTATTAAAGTAGTGACCATACAACAAAATACAACGCTTCAGCAAGCACTTCTAACAAATGGCATTTCTAATAATCGCTTGAATGAATTTGCGATTCTGAATGGAATGGAGCTGAAAGATTCAGTACCAAAAGGGATGAAGATTAAGGTAATCACTAGATAAAGCGATCCAAGTGTAGTCTAAAACTACAAAGGAGTTAAATGTCATGTACATTTAACTCCTTTGTTTTGCTCTTAACTGCCGATCTGACTAGATAGCGTTTAATGCTTTTGCCAAATAGGTCAGCACGAACGGCAAGGTTACCCAAAACCAAGCTGGTAAGAAAATTAAAAGCGCGATGGTGATGACTAGAGACACCAAGAAAAAAATCCAATCCATTGGTGCTGCATCGTTATTGTCTAATGTTGCCATATTTATAGTTTTTTGATTCGATTTATACAACATTGCAAAAATAAGAAACTGCACACAAAGAAGCAGGAGTAAGCACGATTTTTACGGAAGTTTGAAGCACAGAAACGTATTATTTTCACTTCTGTAAGGAACGATCTCTTTCTAGGCAGGGTTATAGCAATCTTAGTCGCTATTTTCAGATCACCCTAAATCACTTGCCCCATGCACACCCCATCTAAAAAATCGTCCAACCCATATATGTCGCTACTGCGTACTGCTTGGCAGCACGCCAAGGAAGATCGCCCACGTTTTGTGGTGACCTACTTGATGTTTATGGTCAGCAGTTTGATCGAATCCTTGAATCCCATCATTTGGGGACTTTTTATCAATGAATTGCAGAAGGAAGGCGTCGATGCGCTACGCTCTGGCTGGATATACGTGGGTATCTACCTACTGATCTGGTTGGTAGATTGGCTATTCCACGGCTTTGCCCGTGTGAGTGAGCAAAAGCTGGCCTTTAATATGAGTAAGCGCTACTTGGAAGACCTCTACCACAAAGCACTACACTTACCCGTAAAATGGCACCAAGACCAACATAGTGGCGTTATTATCAGCAGAATCCGGAAGGCGTACGAAGCGCTAAAAGAATTCTTTAAAGCAGGGTTTCGCTACCTACACGTCATCGCTAAATTTGTACTGTCTTTTGGTGCTATGATCTATTTTTCGCCTTTATTTGGTACCATAGCGGTAGTCATCGGTATGTTAGCTGTATTTATCATTTTCCAATTTGATAAACCCTATATCGCTGCTTCTCGGGAGGTCAATGAAAAAGAACATATCGTTTCTTCTACCCTATTTGATAGTCTTTCAAACATCATCACTGTAATTACGCTACGCTTAGAAAAGCGGATGGAAAAAGGCTTATTCAATCGGATTACAGATGTATTCCCACCTTACAAGCGCAAAGTGATCGTGAACGAGTGGAAGTGGTTTGTGGTGGATTTCCTGGTGGCAGTGATGTATGCGACTATCCTAATGGGCTATATGTATCAGAATTGGAAGCCGGGCGAAGTATTCCTCATTGGAGGCCTAGTTACTCTAATTGGTTATGTGCAGCGTTTTACCAGCATATTCCATGACATCGCGTGGCTATATACCCAAGTAGTACACTATAACACCGACATCGAAACCGCCCAAAATATTGTAGACGCTTACGCAGAAAATCACCTGCCGGAAGACCAAGACTTGCTCCCTGCGAATTGGAAACAGATTGAGCTGAAAAACCTCAATTTTGTACACAACAAAGCAGACGAGCGCAACGGCCAGCTTTTAGGCTTGCACCAGCTCAACATCCAATTACAAAAAGGTAAAAAGATTGCCCTTATTGGGGAAAGTGGCAGCGGCAAGAGCACCCTCCTAGCACTGCTGCGAGGCCTCTACCCATCGCTCCCCGGGCTAGAACTATCTGTAGACGGGCAGCCCTTCGATGACTTGGGGATTATTTCGAATCATGTAACCCTCTTCCCGCAAGAGCCAGAAATATTCGAAAATACTATTCAGTATAATATTACCCTGGGGCTTCCCTGTGAAGCCGAAGAGCTCAAGCGCATCTGCGAAGTCGCACATTTCACGGAAGTGATTGCCCAACTCCCTAAGGGCTTAGAGTCGAGTATCAAAGAGAAAGGAGTCAACCTATCGGGCGGGCAAAAGCAACGCCTGGCACTAGCCCGTGGTATCATGGCGGCCAAGGATAGTCACATCCTCCTCTTGGACGAGCCAACTAGTAGCGTAGACCCCAAAACCGAAGTGCATATCTACGACCAGTTGTTTACTGCTTTCGCAGAAAAGGCCGTCGTATCCTCCCTGCACCGCTTGCACCTGCTCACCAAGTTTGATTATGTATACATTTTGGATAAAGGGCGAGTAGTGGATCAGGGCACTTTTGAGCACTTACGTGCCAATAGCGTGATTTTCCAAGAGCTGTGGCGCCACCAGGAAGAAGCACAGGCGGTGGGAGGGGTGGAGGGTTGAGGAGTTTAAGGGTTGAGGGGTTTGGGGAGTTTTGGGGTTTTGGATGACGGGTGACGGGTTTTGGATGACGAGGGGAGCTCAATATTGGATATTTAAGCGGTGCCACGGCCAGGTAATATCCAATATTTCGCGAAGGGAGGAGTAATAGTTTAAGGGTTGAGGAGTTTTGGGGTTTAAGAGTAGTGGTGAACAATAGTCCAACTTTTTGGAACATGAGGAGGGGTGGGGTGCTGGGAAGCGGTGCATCTTTGTATTGTGCCTTGAGCGAGATTAAATCGCAGCACACCTCGACTACGCTCGGTGTACTGCCTCGACTCCGCTTGGCGTAGGAATTATAAAAAATACTAAACTTAGTTAACCATGAACATCAATTTCAGCAAATTTATCACCAATCCATTCGGCTTACCTATGAATAGAAAAGATTCTTCGATAGTGGAGGAGGCGCATACGTACTGGCAAGAGCATTCTGCTGAGGCGACGCCTAATTATATGGAGCCGATCGCGTATTGGGAAGCGGTGAGCTGGGCGGGCTTGTAGGGGGGGAGGAGTTTTGGGTGACGGGTGACGAGTTTTGGATGACGGATTACGAGTGGTGAGTTTTTGGATAGTTAGGTTTAGTTGGGGTACAATTTAATACTAGTAACCCCCAAATCCACGACTCAAAACCCAAAACCCGTCACTCATCATTCGTCACCCGTCACTCCTATTCCCTTACATACTCCACTCCTTAATCGACTTCTTATTCATACGAATATAGTCCTCATTACCTGCCTTAGTGGCTAGTTCGAGGGACTTTTTAGCGGCAGCGATGGCATCGCTCTTGCGGCCCAAGTCTGCTAAGATCAAGGCTTCGCGGCGTACTTGCCAGTAGCGAGGCTCGGCTACTTTGGTGGCTTTTTGTACGTATTCTAGTGCTTTGTTGAGGTCTTTGCCGGCGCTGTGCATGTAGCTACCTGCTGCGTAGTAATCGCCTGGTGATGGGCCACTTAGGGTGCGCTCGATAGCGGCCATCACGCGCTCATCTACGGCTACGGTCATAGGAATGCTTACTGCTGTGTTTTCCCACAAGAGGTCGATCGTAGCGCTATTGTCGCGGATGTTGTTGACATCGATGGTGAAGGTTTCAAAGGTGTGCTTTACGGTTACTGGCTTCACATTTAGGGTTGCCGCAGGCGTCTTGTCGGTGTAGCTGCTCCAGCTTCCTTTTTCGTATGGGAACAACATCACTTCCCAGTTTTTAGCGCCTGGCTTGGTTAATACGGCGTATGCACCAGCTTTTACGGCTTGGCCAGCTAGGGTTACATCATCGCTGAAAGTGAATTTGGTGGCTGCATTAGCACCTGTTCTCCACACTTTGCCGAAAGGCACTAAGCCATCTTTGCTGTAGATCTTGCGATCTTTCATGCTTGGACGAGAGTAGGTTACTTCCACATCAGTCAAACCCACCGTCAAGCCGAGTGTAGCAGTTGGACTAGGAGAGGGCGTCTGAATTT
This sequence comes from Bacteroidota bacterium, assembly GCA_039208045.1. Classification (GTDB taxonomy): domain Bacteria; phylum Bacteroidota; class Bacteroidia; order Chitinophagales; family Saprospiraceae; genus JBCCRH01. Next base: position 2,323 of record JBCCRH010000041.1, on the reverse strand, counting down.
GGCCTTGAGCCAAAGTAGCTGATAGTGCCAAGACTGCTAGAGTCAGGCAATTTAAGAGTAGCTTTTTCATCTTAAGTTGATTTTATTAATGGTTGAATGAAAAAATCAGCGCAAAAGTAACCGAAATCTAAAGGGATTTTAGTTCGCGTCTGTACTTTCACATTTTCTTAAAGTATCGAGGTTGAGAATTTGTTCATCGCATCAGCAGCACATCGCCTTTGTCTACTACCTCCCTACCATCCTGGAGCTGGTAGCGGACGAACCAGACATAAATACCCGGATCCATCGCTTGACCATTGAACGTGCCATCCCAGCCGAGCTCGGGGAGTTCGGAGACAAATACTTGGTTGCCCCAGCGGTCATAGACTTGTAGCTCGTAGCTTAGTGGCGGGCATTTGTAGACGGGCTCAAAGGTGTCGTTAAAGCTATCTTGGTTGGGAGAGAAGGCATTAGGGATACCGAGGCGGCATAGCTCGGGTGGGGTACATAATTCGTTGATATTTAAGTTGATTTGGTCAGTATAGATGCAGCCATTTTCGGCAATGACTTCTAGCTCTACATCTAGCTCGCCCAGTTCTACGAGCAGGGAAAGGGAAGGGCCGGAAAAGGAGTTGATTCCATCTACCGTCCAAGTCTGCTGGCTAAGGGGCGTATTATTAGCTATCGCAAAAAGGAGAGGATCACCGGCGCATAAGCTATCGGGTGGGATAATGCTGATGGTTGCGTCACATACAGGAGGTGGGGCGCATGCGTCAATTAGGATCGTGGTGTCGGCCATAAGGAGGCAGCCATTGGTATCTGTTGCTTCTAGCTGTATCGTTAGTTCGGCACTATCACTTGGCGTAAATGTAGGGTTTGCTGAAGTAGCCATTGCGCCTGTGCTGAATTGCCAATCATAGCTGGTAAGAGTGGCAGGTGAGGAAGCTGAGAAAAGGAGCGTAGAATCTACACAAAAAGGGCCATTGATATTGATAGCTAGATCGGCAGGTGGATCGCAAGGGTCGGTGCATTCGTCCACAAAGAAGGGGATATTGGTTTCATAGGTGCAGCCATCACTATCGGTAGCGGTAAGTTCAACCAACTGATCACCAGCCGTATTGAAGGTAGTTTCAAACAAGGATGTCGTAGAGGTAGCACCATTGCTGGCAATCCAATTGAAGCTAACTAGATCAGCCGTCGTTTCTGGGGTAAAAAAGAGGGGCTCGCCAACGCAAGATGGAATGGCATTGGTGTTGATACCAATAATAGGTAGTGGGTCGCAAGGATCGTTACAGGTTGAAATATCAAAAGCTTGTGCATCACTGTAGACGCAGCCGTTAATATCGACGGCAGTGAGTGCTACTTCGTAGACACCTTCCGTATCAAAAGAGGGATTAAAGATAGCATTCGTACTTGCTTGTCCATTGGTAGCTGTCCAGCTATATGTCACTATGGTAGCGCTCGTATTGGTACCAAAAGCAAGGGGCTCATTCGTGCAAAACGTTCCTGAAGAAGTGATAGAGAAGGGCGGTAGTGGATCGCAAGGATCATTACTGTCACAATTTTCTACCGTGAGTTCTAAAGCGCCAAAATAAGTACAACCAAAAATATCCACTGCAAAGAATTCTACGATAAATTCACCCGTTTGCGTAAGCGTAACTGAAGGATCAAAGTCGATTACAAACTCACCATTGAATACCCAACCAAGCTCCGCAGGAGGGTAGAAAAAAGGATCAAAAGGCAAGAAAAAGGTGAGGGTAGAATCTAGGCAGAGCGCCCCCTCAAAGGTGAGGTCTTGCTCTCCCGCTTGGAAGCAAATACCACAATTTTCTATTTCAATACTGAAAGTAGCTTCCCGCGAGCAGTTGAAGGCATCTACTGCGATTAACTTCAACTCGAAGGTACCGGGGGTGTTGAAAAAAGAACCATAAGTAGGGGCAGTTCCTACCAGCTCCCCATCCAAGAACCAGCTTTGGGCAATAGCTTCAAAGTCCGCATCAAAGCTAAAATCAAGGGCGGTGCCCAGGCACAAGTTATTGGGTGGCACAATAGTCAACTGCTGAGGCAGAATACAAGGATCAGTTGGGCAATCTGATATAGTTAGCTCCAAACTTGTCTCAGCAGTACTCCCATCCTCAAAAACGACAGACAGGTTAACTACATACGTACCGACATCAGTATAACTGTAGCTGGGCGCAGCAGCTGTTGCTACTCCGCCATCCCCAAAGCTCCAATCCCAAGTGGTAATAGGCAAGTTGGCATTTGCAGTAAACTGCAAGAGAGAATCCACACAAAAGAGGCCCTCCACCTGGATGTCTAAGCAAGCAAAGTTGACCTCAGCAGT